>JBIKYW010000134.1:0-7811 GCA_044355055.1 Planctomycetota bacterium
GGGGTGCGGACCGCCGCACACGATCACGGCGCGGGGCAGGCGCTCGCGGAGGAGCTTGGCGACCGCGTGCATGCAGCCCGCCTCGTACGTCATCGCGGAAAGGCCGACGACGTCCGGGGAGAGCCGCACGAGCTCCGCGACGCACTGCTCGGGATCCCAGTCCTCGACCTTCATGTCGAGGATGTGCACGTCGGGGTGCCCCGCCGCACGCGCCTGCGCCGCGATCATCATGATCCCGAGCGGGTGGACGTGCGTGAACTGTGTGTAGCGGTGGTAGGTCTGGACGAGGGCGACGCGCACCATGGACGCGAGCATGGTAGCGCGGATTTTCCACCACCGCGCGGCGGGTTGGAGGCTCGACGCGCCGCGTCCGCCACGCGAACATACGAGCCATGCGTCCGCTCCCCGACGCCCGCGAACAGCTCGAACACGCGCTGCGCACCGCCAACGGCCACTTCGTCTACGAGTCGGGCCACCACGGCGACCTGTGGATCGACCTGCAGCGGCTCTTGGCCCACACGCCGCACATGCGTGCGTGGGCGAGCGAGCTCGCGCGCCTGACGTATCCGGAGCGACCTGAGGTCGTTTGCGGTCCACTCGTCGGCGGAGCCTTCGTGGCGCAGTTCGTCGCTTCCGAGCTAGGGCTGCCATGCGTGTTCTCGGAGCGCATCTCCGATGAGGACTCACGCTTCCGCGTGCCCCCCTCACTGCGTGCGCTCGTCCAGGGTGCTCGTGTCTTGCTGCTCGATGATGCCATCAACGCGGGGGCGGCATGTCGCTCGACGGCTCGAGACCTGCGCGAGGCGGGCGCGAGCGTCGTGGCGCTCGCGGCGCTGGTGGAACTCGGGGATGACGGAAGCAAGCTCGGCGGCGAGCTCGGCGTGCCGTTTCATGTGCTCGCACGCCGCGACCGACAGCTCTGGCGTCCGGACTCCTGCCCGCTGTGCAAGCGGGGGACGCCACTCTCGTTCGAGCTGATGCGCTAGTCGGACGGAATGCGCGCGAGGATTGCCGCGAAGCGTTGATCCGCGCGGAAGCTCTCGAGGGCTGGAGTGGATTCGAGTTCGACGCGGACGTGGTAGCCGCGCTCGACGGCCTCGCCGAGCAGGCTGAACATGCGCTCCACGGCCTGCTCGTTCGCTTCGCCCGCGCGCTGCTGAGCTAGCGCCAGCTCGTTCCACAGATCCGCGGCGTAGCGCAGCCTCTCGGGGTCCGTGCCCACCGTAGCGGCGTGGCGTTCGATCGCACTCCGCGCGGGCTCGAGTCGTCCCGCATGCAGCAGTGCGAGTGCATGTCCATAGCGACCGTTCGAGATCAAGTTCGCGACGTCGTCGCTCGCAAGCAAACCTGTTCTGCACGGCTCGAGCAGGCTGTCGACGCGCTCGTAGCACGCGAGAGCCGTATCCGTGTCTTCACCGAGGCCGGTGAGGCTCGCGGCAAGATTCGTCAGAGCGAGGCAGGCGCGCATGCGCAGGTCGCAGCGGTCCGGACTCGCAGCCAGCTGCCGCTCCCGCTCGCGGACGAGCTCGCGCTGAAGCTCCAGCGCACCGCGGATGTCCCCACGGCGCGCGGAATGCACGCCGAGCATCTCGAGCGCGTTGCTCCGCAGGTTGCGATAGCGCACGGAGTCGGGGAAGTCGCGCAGCAGCACGTCGACACGTTCGATCGCGCTGCGTAGGAACTTCTCGGCGACCTCGAATTCGTCGAGCTCGAAGTGAGGGTCGGCGGCGTCGACTTCTGCTTCCGCAACGTCGAAGGCATAGAAGCGCGAGGCCGAATCGAGCTCTGCGGCACGCCGGAACGCCGCTAGCGCCGCTAGGGCCTGATCGCGCGCTTCATCGCGAGCCCCTGCGCGCCCCTCGATGGCCGTCAGCCAACCCAACCCGCGTCCGCGCGCCCAATGGGGCAACGGATCGGCGGGTGCGCGCAGCGACGCCGTCTCAGCTCGCTCCACGGCTTCGCTCGCAGGGCCGCGCGCGTCCTCGTTGCGACCGAGGATCACCAACGCTTCGGCTTGGGCCAACAGCGCCTGCGTGAAACCCGGCGCGGATTCGAAGTCCGAGAGCGTGCGCCACAGCGCGATGCCCTCTTCGATGCTCGGCAGTCCTTCCGCGGTCCGGCCCAGCGCGCTGAAGCTCTTGCCGTAGGCCACCAGAGCGGCCGAGAGCTGCGAGGAACGCTCGGTGGAAGGGCTGACGGCCACGGCCCTCCGCGCGTAATCCACTGCGCGTGCGAACTCGATGTTCGCCTCGCTCGCCCGTCCCAGATCCCCGAGCACGCGAGCGCGTGAGCCGTGGAGCTCGTGGCCTTCGTCGAGCACGCTCGCGTCTTCTTGGCGCGCGGACGAAAGCTCCTCGAACAGCGTGAGCGCGCGGTCGAGGGCCACGAGCCTCGCCTGCTGCATGCGCGGCACGTCTTCGAGCTCTTCCGTCGCCGTGTCTCGCAGGACGTGGCCGATCGCCGAGAGCGCGGAGCGGAAGTCGCGCTCCGAGCGCTCGTAGGCATCGCGTACCTCGGCCATCGAGCGCATGCGGGAGAGCTCCCAGCCCACGGGCCCCGCGAGCACGAGTAGCGCGCCGAGAGCGCTGCCCACCGCGGCAGCAGGATGGCGCTGCGTCCACTTCAGCGCGCGCCGTGCCAGCGTCGGCGGTCGCGCCTCGATCGGGCGCAGGGCCAGCACATGCCCGAGGTCGCGCGCGAAGTCTGCCGCACTCACGTAGCGCCGCGCAGGATCGCGCTCGAGTGCCTTCGCGCAGATCACTTCCACATCCGCTGGCACGCTGCGGTTGCAGCTTCGCAGCAGGGGCGCGTCCGCCTCCAGAACCGCCATGCGCACGGCGTTCTCGCCCGGCTTGACGAAGGGATGCCGCAGCCCGAGCAGCTCGTGCAGCGTGATGCCGAGCGCGTAGACGTCCGTGGCGGGAGTGACGCGCGCGCTCTCGCCGCGGAACTGCTCGGGCGCCATGTAGGCGAGCGTTCCGAGCTGAGCCCCCGAGCCCGTGAGTCGCGCCGAGTCTTCGAGCGCAGCGAGTCCAAAGTCACACAGCCGGACACGCCCGTCCGGCGAGAGCAGCACGTTGGACGGCTTGATGTCACGGTGCAGAACGCCGCGCTGGTGCGCATGGTGCAGCGCTTCGGCCAGCGACTGCACCATCCGCACGCAGGTCTCCGTCCAGCCGCGCGCGAAGAAGTCCTCGTTCCATGCAACGTGGGCATGTGTGCCGTGCACCTTGGAGGCGAGCACGGCGCGGACATCGACGCCGGAGAGCTGGGAAGGGTCGCGGCCCGCGAGCGCCGTGATCAACACATCGAGCGAGCACCCCTCGATGTACTCCATCGCGAGGTAGGGAACGCCGCCGTGCTCGCCGGCGGTGAGCACGCGCACGATGCCGGGATGGTCGAGCCGCGCGACAGCCTGCGCTTCGCGCAGGAAGCGTGCGCGCACGTTGCCGAGCACGAGCTGCTCCGCGCGCACGATCTTGAGTGCCACGCGCCGCGCGACGCTCTTCTGCTCGGCGAGGAACACGACCCCCATGCCGCCCTGTCCGAGGCGGTCCAAGATGCGAAAGTCGCCGAGTTCCTTCGGCGCGTCCGCAGCGCTCGACGGTCGCCAAAGTCCGCCGCCGACGAGCGCCGCCACGCGCCTGCGCAGCTCGCTCGCGTGGTTCGGTGCGCTCGCGCACAGCTCCTCGAGCACGCTCGCGGACAACGCCGGGTCGCTCTCCGTGCGATCGAGGTAGGCGAAGACGAGCTCCTCGACCGGATCCTCTTCGCCTTGGTGCTGTTCGCTCATGGGTGCGGCTCGATGGTGAGCAAGCCGTCGTGGCTTGCACAACGCGAGGACCTGCCTTGATCAGAACTTCACAATGCTAGCGCGCAGGATCGTCCTCTGGCCCGTTGCTCGCGCCCCACGCGCGACGTACGACGGGGAAATGAAAGCACACCACCTGCTCCTACTCGGCGCAACCGCCGCGACCGCAGCCTGCAACGAAGTCGCTCCGCCGGGCGCGCTCGAGGAGCGTCCTACTGCGGAGTCGGAAGTTCCGGAAGCCGTGCAGCTTGCCGCCGCGAAGCTCTGCGCGCGCATGGGCAAGACGAGCGTTCGCGACTGGGTGTGGGATACCGAAGATCAGAACTGGGAGGTCGCCGTTGTCGGGCTGCCGCGCGAGGCGGAGTTGGACGTCCTGCCCGATGGCACTTTCTCCGAGCTGGAGCTCGTCTACACGCTCGCAGAACTCGACGCAGCCCTTCCCGAGGTCGCGCAGCAGGTGCGGTCCCGTGTCGGTGAGCGCCATGTGAAAATCGAGTTGTCGCTGCGGCGCGTCGAGCACCTCGACTCACTTCCGGAGCTATCGACGGCGTGGAAGCTCGACGGCGTCGTGCTGGAGTTTCAAGGTGAGGGGCGTGGCGACCACGAGCTCGACGCGCGCGGGATGCTGCTGACGCATCCTGTCGACGATCACGACGCTGCGAAGTAGCCGAGCTCGCTACTTGCGCGCGCTGTGCTGAGCGACGAGCTTGTCGACGACCTCGGGCTCCGCGAGCGTCGAGGTGTCGCCGAGGCCCGTGTACTCGCCTGCCGCGATCTTGCGCAGGATGCGGCGCATGATCTTGCCCGAGCGGGTCTTCGGCAGTCCGGGCGCGATGTGGATCACGTCCGGAGCCGCGAAGGCACCGATCTTCTGGCGCACCTGTTCCTTCAGGGCACCCTCGAGCTCGCGCGGGTTCGACGGTGCGTAACCAGCGTTGAGCAGCACGTAGGCGTAGATGCCTTGACCCTTGATGTCGTGCGGATAGCCGACGACCGCGGCCTCGGCGACCGCTTCGTGCGCGACCAGTGCGCTCTCCACCTCCGCGGTGCCGAGTCGGTGCCCCGACACGTTGAGCACGTCGTCGATGCGGCCCGTGATCCAGTAGTAGCCGTCTTCATCGCGCGTGCAGCCGTCGCCCGTGAAGTAGTAGCCCTTGTACTGCGTGAAGTACGTCTCCTTGAAGCGCTGGTGGTCGCCCCAGACGGTGCGCGCCTGACCCGGCCAAGGAGAAGCGAGGCACAGCGCGCCCGAGACGCCGCTGCCTTCGAGGAGCTTGCCGCTCTCGGGCTCGAGCACCACGGGCTTCACACCGAAGAAGGGCAGCGTTGCGCTGCCGGGCTTCGTCGGAGTCACTCCCGGCAGCGGAGTGATCAGGATGCCGCCCGTCTCCGTCTGCCACCATGTATCGACGATCGTGCAGCGGCCGTCGCCGACGACATCGTGGTACCAGCGCCAGACCTCGGGGTTGATCGGCTCCCCGACCGAGCCGAGCACGCGCAGCGACTTGCGCGAGTGCTTCTTCACTGGCGCGTCGCCGTGCTGTGCGATCGCGCGCAGCGCCGTCGGGGCGGTGTAGAAGATGTTCACTCCAAGGTCGTCGACGACCTGCCAGTAGCGACTCGCATCCGGATAGAGCGGCGTCGACTCGAACATCACGGTCGTCGCGCCGTTGGCGAGCGGTCCGTAGACGATGTAGCTGTGTCCCGTGATCCAGCCGACGTCGGCGGCGCAGCAATAGATGTCACCGTCGTGGTAATCGAAGACGAGGCGGTGCGTCATCGACGCATACACCATGTAGCCGCCGGTGGTGTGCATCAGGCCCTTGGGTTTCCCCGTCGAGCCGGAGGTGTAGAGGATGAAGAGCGGATCCTCGGCACCCATCCACTCGACCGTGCAGGTCGAGCGCTGCTTCTTCATCTCGACGTCGAGCCAGTGGTCGCGTCCTGCGTGCATCGGCGTCTCGACCTCCGTGCGGCGCGCGACGAGCACGGTCTCGACCATGTCGAGCCCGTCGATCGCTCGGTCGGTGATCGCCTTGAGCGGGATCTTGCGTCCGCCGCGCAGTCCCTCGTTCGCGGTGACGACGACCTTGCAGCGCGCGTCGACGATGCGGTCGCGCAGGGATTCCGCGGAGAAGCCGCCGAACACCACCGAGTGCACGGCGCCGATGCGCGCGCAGGCGAGCATCGCGTAGACCGTCTCGGGAATCATCGGCATGTAGATGCAGACGCGGTCGCCCTTCTTCACGCCGTGGGCGAGCAGCACGTTCGCAACGCGGCACACCTCGTGCTTCAGCTCGCGGTAGCTGATGTGGCGGTAGACGCCCGGCTCGTCCGCGGCCCAGATGATCGCCGTTTGCGCGCCGCGCTTCTCGAGGTGTCGATCGACGCAGTTGTAGCAGGCGTTGATGCGCCCGCCGGAGAACCAGGCGAAGTCGACCTCCTCGTAGTCCGCGTCGAACACCGTCGTCCAAGGGTGGAACCAGTCGAGCGCCATCGCCTGCTCGCCCCAGAACGCCTCCGGGCTCTCGAGCGAGCGCCGGTACATGGTCTCGTACTGCTCGTGCGACGCGACATGCGCGTTCGACTGGATGTGCGGCTTGACCGGGTACAGGTCCTTCGACATGGGGCGTTTCTCGCTGGGGTCCCGCGCGCCCGGCATCTCGCGCCGAACGCGCAAGTCCGCACGCTAGCCGCTCCGTCGCGCGCGCGCCACTCCCGCGGCGCTCGCGTTCACAGCTTCTTCTCGACGTGGACCGCGTGCTTGCGGCAGAAGCGGCAGTACTTGCGCTTGGAGAGCTTGTAGCTCGCCTTCGCGCGCGTGTGCGTCGTGTAGCGGCTGCGGCCGGGAGTCGGGCAGCCGGAGCACACGAGGAAGCAGAAGCGTTCCTTGGTCTTCACCGGTCAGCCTTTCGCGGGAGCAGCCCCGCCTCGCGCAGCACGACGAACGCGCCGCGCCGATCGATCTGCTTCAGGCCCCGCGTCGAGACGCGCACGCGCACCCAGCGGCCGAGCTCGGGCACCCAGACGCGCTTGGACTGGATGTTGACCTTGAACTTGCGCTTGGTGTGGCCGGTGGTCTTGAGGCCGATGCCGCCGCTCTTCTTGGGGAGACCGCGGCGCGCGATCTGCTGGCCGCTCGAGGTGCCGCGACCGGTGATGGGACAACGCCTGGCCATGGATCAGGACTCCGGGTGAACTTCGGGATGGTCGGGCGCGCTCAGCACCCACGGATCGAAGGGGTCACCGAGCTCCCGCCAGCCGTCCCAGCCCAACGCGAGCTCGGACTCGGTCAGCAGGCACAGATCGAGGGCGCGCGTGATGCCCTCGCGGTCGAGGTCGACGCCGATGAAGACGAGCTCCTGGATGCGGTCGCCCCACTGGGGGTGCCAACGGGCGTCGATCTCCGCGCGCGCGTCGGCGTCGTCCGGCCAGTCGTCCTTGGGCGTCGCGACGTACCACTTGCCGATCGGCTCGATCGAGGCCATCGGACCCGCCTGCGACCAGCACCCGATCAGGTCCGGGCGGGTGGCCAGCCAGAAGAAGCCCTTCGCGCGCAGCACGTCGCCGAAACCGCGCGAGAAGCACAGGTGCAGGCGCTCGGGATGGAACGGCAGGCGCGAGCGGTAGACGAAGCTCGAGATGCCGTACTCCTCGGTCTCGGGCACGTGCTCGCCCGAGAGCTCGCGCATCCATCCGGCGCCCTGGCTCGCGGCCTCCATGTCGAAGCGGCCCGTGTCGAGCACGCTGTCGAGCGGCACCTCGCCCCTGTGCGCGCGCACGATGCGCGCCTTGGGGTTGAGCGCGCGCAGAGCGATCTCCAGCGTGAGCAGCTCGTCGGCGGCCACGAGGTCGGTCTTGTTGAGCACGAGCACGTCGGCGAACTCGATCTGGTCGACGATCAGGTCCGCGACGCCGCGCTGGTCGTCCTCACCGGCGGCGAGGCCACGCTCCTCGAGCGTCTCGACCGTGCGCGCGTCCTCGAGGAAGCGCCGGGCAT
>JBIKYW010000004.1:0-24013 GCA_044355055.1 Planctomycetota bacterium
GCAATTGCAGCGCGTCGTGGGCCGCGCGGTCGAGCAGCTTGCGCGCATGGGGCAGGAGGCGTGCGGCCAGCGACTGCAGGGAAGGCGTGTCGAGTGCGATCATCGCGGCTGGGGAGCGTAGGCGGCGCGCACGTAGTCGCGGAAGCGCAGCGCGCGGTCGCGGAAGTTGAGGAACTCGTCGAAGCTCGCGCAGGCGGGGGAGAAGAGCAGGCTTTCGCTCGGCTCGAGCTCGGACCAAGCCAGCGCCACGGCGTCGGCGAGGCGCGGTGCGGACTGCACGCTCACTCCGGCCGTGCGCAGGGCGAGGGCGAGCGGCTCGGCCGAGGCACCGAAGGTCACGGCGCGGCGCGCTCGCTCGCGGGTCGTGGCGGCGAGCTCGTCGAGCGGCAAGCCTTCCTTCGCTTGCCCGCCGCACAGCAGCACCAGCGGACCTTCGAGCGCGCGCAGCGCCGAGACCGTCGAGTCCGGCGTCGTCGAAATGCCGTTGTCCCACACGCGGTGGCCCGCGAAGAGGCCGAGGTCTTGGATCCGATGTTCGAGCCCCTCGACGCGACCGATCGCGGCCGCGAGCGCGTCCGGCGCGGCGCCGAGTGCGCGGGCCATGCCAAGGGCGGCCAGCATGTTGCCGCGCTGGAAGTCGCCGGGCAGCCGCAGGTCGCGGACGGAGCCGAGGCGCTCGCTCCCGAGTCGGAACTCCCCGAGCTCGATGTGCAGCGGCGTCTGCGCGCCAGGTTGCGTCGAGTAGCGCAGCTCGCGCCCGCGCGCGACCTGCCAGAGAGCGACGCGCGGATCTTCCGCCGATAGCACGAGCGCCGCGTCGGCGGGAGCGAGGTCGAGGATGCGGCGCTTGGCGGCGTCGTAGGCCTCGACGGTTCCATGGCGCTCCAAGTGGTCCGCGAGCACGTTGACGCAGGCGACGGCGGCGACGCGTGCGCACGGGCCGAAGTCCGCCGGCAGCGCCTCGAGCTGGTAAGACGAGATCTCGACGACCGCGATGTCGTCCTCGCGCATGTCGTCGAGTGCGGAGACCAAGGCGCGGCCGATGTTGCCGCCCAAGTGCACGCGGTAGCCCGCCTCTTCGAGCAGGCGCGCGGTCGCGTGCGTGGTCGAGCTCTTGCCCTGCGTCCCCGTGATGAGCACTACGCGCGCGGGACAGGCCGCGAGAAAGAGCGCCATCTCGCTCGTGACGGTCACGCCGCGCGCGCGCGCGGCCAAGAGCAGCGGGTGGCTCGGAGCGACGGCGGGATTGGCGACCACGAGCTCGGCGCCGGTGAAGTCCTCTTCGCGGTGCTCGCCGAGCACGCAGCGCACGGGCAGGCCCGCGATGGCGGCGAGCGACTCGGCGAGCTTGTCGGCGGGACGCTTGTCCGTGACCGTCACGAGGGCGCCGCGCGCGCACAGGAAACGCACGACCTCGACGCCGCCCCCTTGGAGGCCGAGTCCCATGACCGTCACGCGTCGGCCGCGGAGTGCGTCGTGGCTCACGGCGCGTCGTCCTCCGCCGTCTTGCGAGACTCGGGGCCCGCGGGCCCGGCGTGGCGCAGCGCGTCGGAGCGCTCGAACACGCTCGGGAGGTCGGGCTCGAGCAGCACGGGCTGGCCCTTCACCAACTGCACGTGGACTTTTTGGATGTCGCTCCAGCCGATCGGGATGAGCACCTCGGTGAAGATGTCGATCGGGAACTGGCCGTACCACGGCGGCTCGATTTCGAGCACGCGGGAGTAGGTCGAATAGCCCGCCATGTAGAGCGTCAGGCGGCGGATGCCGTAGTGCTCGAAGGGCACTTCGCAGGGCGTCGTACCCACGCGCACGCCGTCGAGGCGGACCTCGGCCTGACTCGGCTCGGAGGTGATGCGCAGCGCCCGCTCGGCCTGACACGCGCCGAGCGCAGCGCACAAGAGCGCGAGGGGCAGGGCGCGACGCGGGCGGAGGAGCGCGGGCACGGGTTGCACTTGCACGGCGGGAGAAGGCTCGCTTCGCACGTGCGCCGACGGCTGCCCGAGAGGCGCACGGGCGCAGGGGTTGGCGGAGAGGGCGGGATTCGAACCCGCGGTACGAGGGATACCCGTACACCGGCTTAGCAAGCCGGCGCTATCGGCCACTCAGCCACCTCTCCGGAAGGGCGCGGAGTCTAGCGTCCGAGCAGGGGGTGTGCCAGAGCGCGCGTTGTGGAAGCGCTCGGGGCGGGCTACGGTGGCTCCGGCCCACATGGTCGCGCTCGCGCTCTGGCGCGCGGGTGCATGCCTCGCCGGAGACGGAGACTTCCCCCCCGTGGAATCGCGACGCGCCGCAGCCTTTTGGTGCTGGCTCTTCAACATCGCGCTCGGAGCGCTCGTGGGGCTGTCGTATCTGGAGGCCGACCACCTGCCGCGCACGCCGCTCCTGTGGCTGTTCGCTCACTTGGGGCTCGTGTCGGCGGTCGCCACGCTCTCCCTCGTGCCGGGCTCGCTCTTGTGGATGGCGAGTCGTTCCCGCATGAGTCCGCGTGCGCTCTCGGTGCTCGCGGTCTTCGTCTGGACTGCGTTCCTTCTCGCGCTCGTGATCGACACGCGCGTGTGGGGGCTCTTTCGGTACCACTTCAACAGCGCCGCGTGGAATCTGATCACCACCAAGGGCTCGGAGGACAGCTATCGCCTCGGACCGCGCGTGTGGGCGATCGGTGCTGCGATTGCGGCGGCGATCGCCTGCGTCGAGTACCTCGTGTGGCGCGGGCTCGCGGGCGCGGGTGCGACGGCGCAGCGCGCGATGAAGCTCGGCAGGCCCGCGTGGCTCGCGCTTCTGATCCTCGCGCTCGCGATCGGCGTCGAGAAAACGATCTATGCGAGCGCCGAACTGCAGCAGGACGCGCGCGTATCGGCCGTGAGCCGCGCGTTTCCGCTCTATCCGCGCGTTTCGGTCGTGCCGATGCTGCCCGAGCCTCTCGCGGGGGAGCCCGCGCCGCTCGTGCAGGTCACGCGCGAGGAGGCTCGGCTCGCCTATCCGCTCGAAGCTCCGCGGCTCGCCGCGGGAGCGCCGCGCCCGAACGTGCTCTTCTTGGTGATCGACTCGTGGCGAGGAGACCTGCTCGACGCGGAGTCGACGCCGATGCTGTGGCAGTTTGCGCAGTCGGGTCGACGCTTCACGGATCACTACAGCGGCGGCAACGGCACGCGCTTCGGTGTCTTTTCGATGCTCTACGGGCTGCACGGCAGCTACTGGTGGCCCGTGCTGGAGGCTGGGCGCTCGCCCGTCTTGCTCGACGCGCTCGTCGATGCGGGCTACGAACCGCGCGTGTACTCGAGTGCCTCGATGGACTATCCCGAGTTCCGCCGCAGCGCGTGGTCGAGGATCGGCGCGCAGGTGTTCGACGAGTTCGGCGAAGCGCGCGCGAGCGTGCGTGACCAGCGGGTGGCGTCGTCGTGCGCGCAGTGGTGGCGGGAGCGCGATTCCACTCGGCCCTTCTTCGCGTTCGTCTTGCTCGACTCGGCCCATCAAAAGTACGACTTTCCCGAAGGTGCCGATCCGTTCCGGCCCTACGCCCCCGACCTCGACTACGTCGAGCTCGCCGGTTCGCGCGATCCCGAGCTCGCCGAGCGCGTGAAGAACCGCTACCGCAACGCCTTGCTGCACGCCGACCGCGTCGCGGGGTGGTTGCTCGAAGAGCTGACCGCGTGCGGCGAGCTCGAGCGCACGCTCGTCGTCGTCACCGGCGACCACGGCGAGGAGTTCGCGGAGAACGGCTATTGGGGGCACACCGGCAACTTCACTCCCGAGCAAGTGCGCGTTCCGCTCGTGCTGCGCGGCAGTGGCGTGGGGCTGGGCGTCGAGTCGCGCCCCACGTCGCACATCGACCTGCCCGCGACGGTGCTCGAGCTCTTCGGCGTCGATCCGAAGACCCGCGCGGGCTGGACGCTCGGCGGAAACCTGCTCGATCCGCAGGTGCGTCGCGCGCGCGTCGTCGCCAGTTGGGAGGACGTCGGAGTGTGGACGCCTTCGGGGCTCGTCCGCATCCCGCGCGAGCCCGAGTCGGGACTCGCGATGTCGGTCTGGGACGAGCGTTGGAGGCTCGTGGCGGATCAACGTGGCGCGCTGGCGGCCGAAGCGAGCGCGCTCGCCGTGCTCGCGGAGGAGTGCGCGCGGTTCCTCGCGGCCGATGCGCAGGCCGGCGTCGCGCCCCGCTGAGGGCGGTGCTCTCGACCCCGCGCCCGGCGGACGGGCCTTGGTTGCGCCCCGCCCCGGGGTTCCTTCGACGGATTGCGACTTCCTTTCCGGCGTCCGCCGTTCGAACGCGAGATTTGTGGGCGGCGCTCAAGAGCCGAACGCGGGGACTCCGAATTTCGGATCCACGGAGCGACCGATCAGCTCCGGGAAGAAGAAATGTCGTGGGGACGACACCGCCGCGCTCGGGGACTGCCAATCGGGCGCGGCGGACTTTCCTGTCGCCGCATGACTGTCCATCGACGTCCATCGCAGCCTCAGGAAATCCACTCCATGCAGACCCATCACGTCGCGCTCGCAGCGCTCCTTCTTTGCGCGGGCACCGCGCAGGCCCAGACCTCGCTCCAGACCACGACCGGCGCACTCCCCGGCGACCAGCTCGGTGACGCGCTCGCCATCGTGGGCGATCTCGATCGAGACGGACACGCCGACCTTGCGATCGGTGCACCGTTCGCGGACGTGAACGGCTTGTCCTCGGGCAGCGTGCGCATCGTGAGCGGCCGCACGGGTGCGCAGCTCTTCGTGTTCCACGGTCCCGCCGCGGGGGACCGCCTCGGCGAGAGCGTCGCCGCAGCGGGCGACCTCGACAACGACGGCTGGCCGGACATCGTGGCGGGCGCGCCCAACCATGACACCAACGGTTCGAACGCCGGCATGGCCCGCGTTTGGTCGGGTCGCACCGGTGCCGTGCTCTTCACGTGGCATGGCGACGCCGCAGGCGATTGGTTCGGAGCGTCAGTCGACGGAGCCGGTGACGCGAACGGCGACGGACGTCCCGACGTGATCGTCGGAGCGCCCTATGGCAAGGGCTCGAACACGTCGAACGTCGGCGAGGCGCGACTGTTCTCAGGTCTGAATGGCTCGGTGCTGCGCACCTTCAATTCGCCGCAGGGCGTCTCCGTGCTCGGCATGAGCGTGTCGGGCGCGGGCGACGTCGATCGCGACGGCTTCGCCGACGTGATCCTCGGCGCGCCTCAGGCGACGTACGGCTTCAGCGACCAAGGTCGCGCGTGGGTGTTCTCGGGCCGCACCGGCGCGTCGCTGCGCTACTTCCAAGGCACGAGCGCGGGCGAGAACTTCGGCTACTGCGTCGACGGCGGGCGCGACATCAACAACGACGGCTGGCCGGACTTCGTCGTCGGCTCGCCCTTCGCGGACTATCAGGGCGCCAACTCGGGCTCGGTCTTCGTGTACTCCGGCCGCGACGGTGCGCAGCTCCATCACTTCCGAGGCACGGCGGCGTCGGACGACATGGGGCGCTCGTGCGCGCACGCGGGTGACGTCGATGGCGATGGATTCGCCGACGTGATCGGCGGTGCGCGCCTCAAGGATCAAGGAGCGGCCAACGCCGGCATGGCGCGCGTGTGGTCGGGCCGCACCGGCGGTGTGCTGAACAGTGTGTACGGCACCTCGGTCGACGAGATGCTCGGCCATGCGGTCGCGGGCGGCGCCGACGTCAACGGCGACGGACTCGATGACTTCGTGGTGGGTTGGCCGACGTTCGACAACGGTGCGGCGAGCTACGATGCGGGTCGCGCCCGCGCGTATAGCGCTGCTCCGCTGCCGGTCACGAGCTACTGCACCGCTGGCACGAGCGTCTCGGGTTGCACCGCGACCCTGACGACCACGGGGTTGCCGAGCGCGAGCGCGAGCACGCCGTTCGTCGTGCGAGCCAACGGCGTGCTGCGGCAGTCGACGGGCTTCTTGTTCTATGGGCGTCACGGTCAGGCCACGCCCTATGGCTCGGGCTGGCTTTGTGTGACCGCGCCGTTCGTGCGGCTGATCTCGCAGGGCACGCTCGGCTCGGCGACGGGCTCCGTCTGCTCGGGTTTCCTCCAGCAGGATCTCAACGCGCACTTCCGCAGCGGTCCCGACCTCGCGGTGCACGCGGGCGACACGCTCTTCTGTCAGGCGTTCTTCCGCGACAGCGGCTCGGGCCTCAGCAACGCGGTGCTCTTCACGATCCAGCCCTGACGAGCTGGCCTCGGAACGCGAGTCGCCATCGGCGCGGATCGCTGCCTCGTGCGGCGCTCCGCGCCGCGCATTTGGCGGGAGCGTCGTACCGCGGTTGCCGGCGGTGCGCGGCTCCCGTACCGTTCCCGCGCCTTGGAAGATGCTGAAACGACATCGGCGGCGAAGGATGAGGTCCATCGCCGTCCCGCTCGACCGCGCAAGAAGCGTTCGCGCTCGCGACCGCTCTACGCGGCGGTGAACCGCGGGCTCTTGCGGGCGGCGGCGTTGCTGCCGCTCGGGGCGCTGCGTCGACTCGGGCGCATCTCCGGCGTTGTGCTCGCCGGTTATGCGTCGCGCGAGCGCGAGGTGACGCGGACGAATCTCGAGTTGTGCTGGCCGGAGCTGGACGCAGGCGCGCGCGAGCGGCTGCTTCGCGCGAGCTTGATCGAGACGGGACAGACGCTCGCGGAGTTCCCCGCGCTTTGGTGCTGGAGGGCCGAGCGCTTGCTCGCGCTCGCGCGGGAGGTCCGTGGGGAGGATCGGTTTCTGGAAGCCCGTGCGCGCGGCGGCGTGCTCCTCTTGACGCCGCATCTCGGCGCGTGGGAGTTCTCCGGGCTCTACGTCGCGTCGCGCGTCCCATTGACCGCGCTCTACAAGCCGCCGCCCGTCGTGGAAATGGAGCAGTTCTACACGTCGGCACGCCAGCGCACGGGAGCTCGACTGGTTCCGGCGGATGCGAGCGGTGTGCGCGCGCTCCATCGCGCGCTGCGCGACGGCGAAGTCGCCGGAGTGTTGCCCGATCAGGACCCCGGCCGCGGCTCGGGCATCTTCGTGCCGTACCTCGGGCCGCTCGCGAACACGACGACGCTCGTTTCCAAGCTCTTGGAGAAGACGGGAGTGCCGCTCTTTCTGTGTTGGAGCGAGCGCGTTCGCGGAGGCTTCCGCGTCCACTTCGTGGAGGCGACCGAGCCGGAGCTGCGCTCGCCCGACCTCGCGCAGGCGGTCACAGCGATGAATCGCGAGCTCGAGCGACTCGTGCGGAGCGCACCCGAGCAGTACCTGTGGAGCTACAAGCGCTTCAAGAATCGTCCGCCGGGCGAGGTGGACCCCTATCGACGGGACGACGACTCTGAGGAAGGATGAGCGCCATGGGTGATCGCATCGAGTTCGCAGCGGTGCTTGCCGCGTCTCTCTGTGCCTGCGTTGCGCCGCGCACGGCTCCGGCGGACAACGTCGAGCTCGTGATCGTCGGTGGCGGTGGAACGACGGAGGCGATCCAGCAGAAGGCGCTCGCCCTCGCGCGTGGAAAAGAGACGCGCGTGGTCGTGCTGCCCCAAGCGTCGGAGCGCGCCGACCGCGGCGAGGAGACGGCGCAAATGTGGCGGGATGCGGGCGCGGCCGCGGTGACGAATCTCAGCGACCTCGCAGACGGCGAGCGCGCACGGCGGCTGATTGCCGAGGCGGATCTCTTGTGGTTCGGCGGCGGCGATCAGAGCCTCTTGATGCGCGATCTGCGCGCGGCGGGGCTCGTCGAGCTCGTGCGCGAGCGCGCGGCCGCAGGTGTCGTGTGCGGCGGAACGAGCGCCGGAGCGGCCGTGATGTCCAATGTGATGATCACGGGGGACGGCAAGGACGAGCTGGTGCGGATCTGCGCGCAGGTCACCGCGACCTCGGAGGGGCTCGGGCTCTTGCCCGGCGCGATCGTCGATCAGCATTTTCTGGCGCGGCAGCGAACGAATCGCCTCGTGGCTGCCGTGCTCGACCATCCCGAGCTCGTCGGCGTCGGGATCGACGAGCGCACGGCATTGGTGGTGGTCGGAGGGCGCGGCGAGGTCGTCGGCGAGGGACAAGTGGTCTTCTTCGATGCGCGCCGCGCGACGGTCGAGGCGGCTCGGACGGAGGAGCGTGCGGCTGCCGGTCCGCTGCGGATGCACATCCTGCGCGACGGCATGACCTGTGAGTTGTGGCCCTGAGGGGGCGCGAGTCGGATGCGAGCGAACTCATGCGTGGCGCCGCTCGTCGTGGCTCCTTTTGCGCTCTGCACGGCGCTCGCGCTCCGCGCGGCCTTCGATGACTCCCGCATGGCGTGGGTCGCGCTGGCCGCGGCAAGCGCGGGACTCGCGGTCTATCTCGGTGCTCGCTCGCGCAGCCGTCGCGGGTTGTCCGCGGGGCTTCCGCTCTCGCTCGCGCTCCTGACGCTGCTTCTCGCCGTGCCCGAGCTCGGACTGCGCAGCGCGGGCTTTCGTCGTGTCGGCGGGGTCGAGTTTGGCTATCCGTCGCCCGAGGACTTCCTCGAACTCGAACCCGACGCGGAGCTCTTCTGGACCTTGCCGCGCGGCGCGCCGGGCACGAATTCGCTCGGATTCGCCGGATCGGAGCCCGCGGTGCCGAAGCCGGAGGGCGTGTTTCGCGCTTTGTTCCTCGGTGATTCCTGCATGTGGCAGGGCCACCCCGAGGAGTGGCCCGCGCTGGCCACGGCCGAGCTCGCGACCCTGCGTGGACGTCCGATCGAGTGCACGAACCTCTCGCTCGCGGGCTATTCGACGCATCAGGGGCTGCGCGTCGCGCAGCGCTACGGGGCCACGCTCGCGCCCGACCTCGTCGTGGTCGGCTATGGATGGAACGACCACTGGCTCGCGCGTGGATCGACGGACTCCGACAAGGTGATCCATGTCGCGTTCGAGCGCGTGCATCGCGCTTCGCGGCTGCTCCAGCTCGTGGCGAGCTGGGCGAGCGCCTCGGAGGGGCAGGTGCTCGGCGAGCCACGCGTCTCCGCCGAGAAATTTGGGGCGAATCTCGCGAATCTCGTGCGCAGCTTCCATCAGCGCGGCCTGCCCGTGATGTTGGTCACGGCCCCGAGCGTGCACGACCTCGGCGTGCCGGAGTACCTGCTGAAGTATCGCTTCGCTTCCAGCGCCGCAGATGTGGTGCGCCTTCACGCGGAGTACGTCGCGATCACGCGGGAAGTCGCGCGAGCCGAGGGCGTTTCTCTTTTGGACCTAGAGGTGGAACTCGCGGCACGCGCCGATCGCGCGAGCCTCTTCCTCGCGGATGGCATCCACTTCACGGAGGCCGGGCGCCGCGTGATCGCAGAGAGCTTCGTGCAGGCCGCGCTCCGGCTGGGTCTGGTTCCATGACGCGTGCGCAGCGCATCGTTCTGGCCGCCGTCGCGCTCGTCGCAGCGCTGCATGCGCTGTCGTTCTGGGGTTACGGGCCTTGCGACGACGACTACATCGCGTACGACTACGCGCGCAGCCTCGTCGAGACCGGAGAGCTCGCGTTCAATGCGGGTGAGCGAGTCGAGGGCTTCTCGGCACCGGGGTGGATGCTCGTTGCGGCATTCGCGATCGCGTGCGGAGAGCATCCCGCCGACGTGAGCCTCGTCGTCTCCACGTTGGCACTCGCGGTCACGGCGGTGGCGATCGGAGTCCTTTGGTTTCGCAGGCATCCGCAGGACCGTTTCGGCGCGCCTGCTTGGCTCGTCGCCGCGAGCCCGGCGCTCGCGTGGCACGCGGCGCTGGGCTTGGGCACGGTACCGCTCGCCGCGCTGGCAGCGTGGGCATGGGAGCGTTGGGACGCCGCGGAGCGCTCTGAGCGCTCGCCGTGGTTCGCAGCCGCGCTCTTCGGTTTGGCCGCGTTCGTTCGGAACGAGGCGATCCTCCTCGCGCTGCCGCTGGCGTGGTCCTGTCTTCGGCGACGTCGATGGGTGCTGCTCATCGAGATCTTTGTGCCGCTCGCTGCGTGGCAGATTTTCCGGCTCGCCTATTTCGGTCGCTGGGTTCCGACCACGTACAGCGTGAAGAAGCTCGACCTGCTCGTCGACCTGCGGCTGGGCTTGGAGTACCTCGCGGACTCGAGCGCGGCTACTGGACTCGTGCTCGCGCTCGGCCTCGCGCTCGTCGGCGCCTCGCGACGGCGTGCGGATTTCGTACTGCGCGCGCTCGTCGGGGCATCGGCCCTGTTCGTGGCGTATGTGATCTACGTGGGGGGCGACTTCTTCCCGCTCGCGCGCTTCTTCGTGCCCGTGCTCCCGCTGCTGCTCTGGGGTGCTTGCGAGGGCTTTGTCGCGCTCGCGGGCAGCCGCACCGTGCTTGCTGGGTTGGTCGCGCTCGCGGCTCTGGCTTTTGAGAGCCTGCAGCAGGCGCAGCGCCCATTTTTGATGGCGACACACCGTGGGAGCGAGCCGCGCTGGCTCGCGATGGGCAGCGCCGTTGCGGCGGCGGTGCCTCCGGACACGCGCGTCGCGCTCGCCCCGATCGGGTGCTTCAAGTGGAGTTCGCGGCTGTACGTCATCGACATGCTCGGGCTCACGAACACGAAGATCGCCGAGGTCGCGCCCGATCCGAACATCACGATCAAGGGGCACACCCGCTACGACGCGGAGTGGGTGCTCTCGCAGGCGCCTGACATGATCGTGCTCGGGCTGGGCTGGTTCGGAATCGACGCGCGTACGGGAGAGCGCGAGCTGCGCATCTCCTCGTGGGAAGGCACGCTCTACCACCATCCGCGTCTCGATCTCCAGCGCGGAGACTACGAGGGACTCGTGCTCGACATTCCGCGCGAGCAGCCGCTCTTTTTCTATTGGAAGCGAGGTCGTCCGAGACCGATCGGGGCCCGAGAGCTCGATTGAGCTTCGCACTCGGGGGACCTTTGCTTCGCACTGCGGTCCATGTCGTGCGCCCTCCTCGGCCTCTAGTTTGAAGTGCAGGGACGTGATGGTCCTGCGGACCGCATCTGAGCTCGCCCGTGCGAGCCAAGATCGAGGTCGAGGCCTCGCGCCCCGATGCAAGCGAGTGGAAGGACAAGAGTTTTCGGCCGTGCCCCGAGCGGAATCCAATCCCGCACGCGCACTGCAGGGCTCCCCAAGGGTAGTGGGGGGATCTGCGCGCGCACGATCGCGGACCGCGACCCCTTGTCCTTCCGTTGCTTTGCGTCAACATCCTCACGCATGAAGCCGCCGTCTCTCGCGCTCGCGCTGTCCCTCGCGTTGTTCGGCTGCTCGACGCCGCCTTCCGAGCCGGTTCACCAAGGCCCTGTCGGCTCGTTCGTGAGCCTTCCATCCACGAGCGGGCTCTATCTGGGTGGGCAGCCCCAGGCGACCGATATCGAGGTGCTCGCGGCGCGGGGCGTGAAGCGTGTCATCAACCTCCGCAAAGAGGGCGAGTTCAAGGACTACGACGAGCGTGCGCGCGTCGAGGAACTGGGGCTCGAGTACATCGAGCTGCCGTTCTCGACGCCCGAAGAGCTCACCGACGAGATCCTCGCCCGATCGCGCGAGTTGCTCAGCGAGGCGCGCACGATGGGGACGCTCGTGCACTGCGGAGCGGGGCTTCGCGTAGGGGCGCTGTGGCTCGCTCACCGCACCCTCGACGACGGAGTTTCGTGGGAGAAGGCTCTGGAAGAAGCGAAGGCGGTCGGTCTCAAGAACCCCGCCTATATCGAGCGCATTCAGAAGTACGTCGACGCGCAAAAGAAGTGACGTCGGTCTCGGTCTATTCCGCCCGCAGCGCTTCTACAGGATCGAGCGCCGCGGCGCGCACCGCGGGTGCGACTCCGGCGATCAGACCCACGATCGCGCTCGTCGCGAGCGCTGCCAGCGCGTAGCCGAAGCTCGGCGCGAGCGGAAGGGAAGGCCAGAGCCAGCTCGCCAGCGTCGTGCAGGCGAGCCCGCCGATCAGACCCGCCAGACCGCCGGCCATCGATAGCAACGTCGCCTCGGCGAGAAACAGCGTCAGAATCGTGCCTGCGCTCGCTCCTAGCGCGCGTGCCAGCCCGATCTCTTGCGTGCGCTCGCCGACGGAGATCCAGAGGATCGTGAGCACGCCGACGGCGCCGACCAAGAGCGAGACGCCACCGAGCGCTGCGACGCCCAGCGTGAGCGCACCCAGGACGCGATCGAACATCTCGAGCATCGCGCCCTGCGTGACGAGAGTGAAGTCCTCGCGCCCGTCGTGCCGCTCGCTCAATCGCGTGCGAATGGACGCGACCACCTCGTCCGCGAGCTCGGCATGCGAAAACGAGACGTCGATCTCGTGCAGCTCTTCGCGTCCGAACATGTCGAGCGCGCTCGCCACCGGCACGTACGCGACGTCGTCGAAGTCCCAGCCCAGCACCTGTCCGCGCGGACTCGCAACGCCGATCACTCGCAGACGCCAGCCCGCCGCACGCACGAACTTGCCGAGTGCATCGCCGTCGGGAAAGAGCTCGCGCGCGAGCTTCGAGCCGAGCACTGCGAGAGCCGCTCGCGCCTCGCCTTCAGGAAGGAACTCGCCGCCCGAGAGCTCGATGCGCCACATCTCGCGCGCATCTCGGCTCGTTCCGAGCACGAAGACGCTGCGTCCGCGTTCGCCGTGCTCGACGCGCGCCTGTCCGAACACGTTGGGCGCGATGCCCGTGATGCCCGGAATACTGCGCAGCGCCGTCGCGTCCTCCAAGGAGAGCTTGTGCGTCGTCCCGCCGACCACGCCAGGTACTCCGATCGTTTCGACCTTGCCCGGCGAAACCTGCAGAAGGTTGCTCCCGAACTGGCCGAACTCCTCCAGCACGAAGCGACGCGCTCCATCGCCGACTGACGTGATCACGACGACCGAGGCAATGCCCATCGCAATCCCGATCCACGAGAGCGATGCGCGCAGCTTCTCACCGAGCAGCGCGCGCAGCGCGAAGCGAAGTGCGTCGAGCAAGCTCATGCTCGTCTCCCTGCGAGCGCCGTCACCGGCTCCGTCCTCATCGCCCGGCGTGCGGGCCACGCTCCAGAAATGAGTCCGACGACGACGGAGAGGAGGATGGCGCCGACCACTGCCCACTGCGGTGCGTGCGCTTCCCACGCGGGGAAACGCCAAGCGAGCACGCGTGTCGCGAGCGAGCCGAGTCCGAGCCCGGCGATTCCACCGGCGACGCAGAGGAGGAGCGCTTCGGCGAGGAACTGGCTCAGGACGTCGCGCTCGGTCGCACCCAACGCCTTGCACAGGCCGATCTCCCTTGTGCGCTCACTCACAGCGACGAGCATGACATTGGCGATGCCCACCCCCGCGACCACGAGAGAGATGGCCGCGATCGCAACAAGCGCGAGGGACAGCACGTTCAGGATACGATCGAGAGACTGGAGCACCGCATCCTGAGTCAGAAGGGTGAAGTCCTCTTCTCCGTGCCGAGTCGTCAGCAGATCGCGGGCGGTTCTTTGCGCAGCCGGCACCGCGCTCGCCGAGCTCACCTCGAGCATGATGCGGAACAAGCTGCGCGTATCGAACATCGACTGCGCGGATGCGACAGGGATCATCACGGCTTGATCCAGATCGACTCCGAGGTGGGTGCCCCGCGGCGCGAGCGTTCCAATCACGCGTAGCCGGCGATCGCCGAGACGGATGTTGCGCCCAAGCGGCTCTTCGCCTGGAAAGAGCTCCGCGGGCAGTGCTGCTCCCAGCACGATCACCGCCGAGCCTCGCTCCCAATCTCCCGCGGGCAGGAAGCTCCCCGTGGAGACACGCATTCCGCGCAGCTCCAACATCTCCGCGGTGGTGCCGAGCACGAGCACGTCGCGCCGACGAGTACGCCATTCCAGAGCCTCGTTGCCCAGCACCAAGGGAGTCCCGCGCACCACGCCCGGCACGCCGCGAACGAGCGCGCGTGCGTCCTCGAGCGTGAGGTCATTGGGCGCGCTGCCCACACCGGGGATCGCGCCGCTCGTCTCGACGCGCCCCGGAACGATTGCGATCACATTCGCACCGATGGTCTGGAACTGCGCGGCGACGAAGTCGCGCGCGCCTTGACCGATCGCGGTCATCAGCGTGACGGCTGCGACGCCGATCGAGACGCCGAGGAGTGAGAGGACGCTGCGTCGTCGGTGCGCGACGAGGGCATGCCATGCAAGCGCGAGTGCGTCGAGCGATTTCACGTTTGCGCTCCTGCGAGCGCCTCGTCGAGCGAGCGCAACTCGACCGCGGGCAACCGTCGCACGATTTGACCGTCTCGAAGTACCAGCACGCGCTCCGCGCGCCGCGCCACGCTCGGATCATGGGTGACGACGATCACCGTCAGCCCTTGCTCGTGCAATGCATCCAGTAGCTCGAGAACGGCTCGCCCCGATGCTTGGTCGAGGTTCCCCGTCGGTTCGTCCGCAAGCAAGATGCGAGGCCGCATGACGATGGCGCGGGCGATCGCAGTGCGCTGCCGTTCCCCGCCGGACAGCTCTCCTGGCCGATGCTGAGCGCGCGCTCCCATCCCGACACGCTCGAGAGCGGCCAGAGCTCGCTCGCGACGTTCGGAGCGGGCCACCCCATCGAAGAGCATGCCAAGCTCGACGTTTTCGAGCGCAGTCATCCGAGGCACCAAGTGAAACGCCTGAAAGACATAGCCGATCTCCCGCCGTCGCAGGCGCGCTAGGTCATGGTCCGCGAGCCCAGCGACCTCGCGCCCGTCGAGGCGATAACTTCCCGCCGTTGGGCGATCGAGGCAGCCGATCACGTTGAGCAGCGTGGATTTTCCGGAGCCCGAGGGCCCCATGACTGCGAGGTGCTCCCCGTCGCGGATGGTCTCATCGATGGCGTCGAGCGCTCGGATCGTCTCGCCACCGAGAACGTACTGGCGCGAGAGATTCGCGAGTTCGATCACGGCGCGGCTCCGAGGTCCACGCGCCTTCGAGCGGCGGCGCCGTCGACGAGCCCCGACTGTCCGCGTGGCGCCACGATCCACTCGTTGCCGTCGAGTCCGCTGCGCACTTCCGTCCATTCCCAGTTCCAGAGTCCCCGTTCGAAGCGACGTGACGCGAGAACGTTGCCATCGAGCACGAGGACGGTGTCTCCGGGCTGCACGCAGGCCGTTGGAATGCGGAGCACATCCGGCGCGCGTTCCACGACGATCTCGACGTCCGCCGACGTTCCGGGGAGGAGGCCGCGGAGGGTCTCCGGTGCGAGCTCGACCTCGACCTCGACCGTGCGATTTTGCTCTTCGATGTCGAGCACGTAGGGCGCGATCGCGACGACGAGGCCTTGGAAGGTCTCACCAGGCCGAGAATCCAGCGTCACGCGCGCGGCGAGTCCCGGCTCGACGCGGCCTGAGTCTGTTTCGTCGATGGGCGCGACGACATGGAACGTCGAGGGCGCGTAGAGCTCGACCGCCCCGCTCGCCAGCCCAGAGCCCAAGAGCGGCAGGACGCGTTCTCCGAGCTCGACCGTGACCTCTGCGACGACTCCGTCGAAGGGTGCGAGCATCACCGTGCGTGCGAGCTCGGCCTCGGCGATGGCGAGCTGGGCCTCGGCGCGCGACACGCGCGCGAAGGCTGTGTCGCAGTCGCTCGCGCGGAGGTCACGCTCGTTCTTGAGGTGGTCGAGCGCGTCGGCGGATTCCCAGCCTTCGTCGACGAGCTTGCGGTGCCGCGTGAGCTCACGTTCGGCCTGCTCGCTCGCGATGCACGCATGGCGCAAGTCCGAACGCAGCACGTCGCACTCCGCGGCCGCCAGATCCCGGTGAGCTCGGAGCACGGCATCGTCGAGCGAGAGCAGCAGCTCGCCGCGCCGCACGGTCTGTCCCCGCTCCACGGCCATGGTCGTGACGGCACCGGCGATTTCGGGAGCGATGCTCGCCCGCGTCCGCGCTCGCAGGGCTCCCGCGCGCGTGTTGACGATCGTGGAGCAAACCTCGCCGCGAGTGGCTCTCACCACGTCGACGTCGATGGGCTCCTCCCGCCGCGCTCGGAGCACGAGCCACACGCACGCGAGGGCGAGCGCGGCCAGTGTGACCGCGCGGATCAGCCAGCGTCGTATTCGACTGCGATCGACCACCGTCCTTGTTCTGGTCCACCGCGCCTCACCGCCCGAGCGCACAAGATCGTACGCAGGTTTCCCCGACGTCCTACGGAGCAGGAACTGCGTCGCGCGCGTCTCGGTCCGATTACGTTGCAGACGAGAAAGAGAGGCCAACCATGACGACCACCGCCACCACGCTGAGCAAGATCCACGCCCGCGACATCATGAAGCGCAACGTCTTCAAGCTGGAGCCGTCGGCGAGCATCGAGGATGCCGTGACGGCGTTCTCCGAGTTTCAGATCGGAGGAGCTCCGGTGGTCGATCGCAACGGCAAGCTGCTCGGTTTGATCTCCGCGAGCGATGTCGCGCGTCCTGAGAATCTTCGCGCGGGCCATGTCGACGTCGCGCGCGGCGACTACACGATGGGGGATGCGTCGCCCGATGACGACGGCAGCTACGACGAGGAAGTCGTGTTCAGCATGGAGGACTACAGTCCGGATGTGCTCGCTGGTACGACGGTCGCGGACATGATGAGCACGGACGTCGTCACCGTGTCCCCGGATGCGACCCTGAAGCAGATTTGCGTGCTTCTGGTGAAGGAGCATGCGCACCGCGTGCTCGTGGTCGAGCGCGGCAAGCTCGTCGGTATCGTCTCGACGCTCGACGTCGCACGCTGCTTGTCCGAGGCGCTGTAGCGGAACCCGCTCGCGCTACGCCAGAGGTCCGCGGAGCTCGAACTCCGTGCCTCCAGCGTCGGTGTCTCGTAACTCGAGCTCGAAGCCATGGCGCTGCGCGACGTCGAGCGCGATCGAGAGCCCCAGCCCCAGTCCACCCGGATGGCGTGAGCGCGCGGCGTCGGAGCGGTATGCGCGCTCGAAGACTTTTTGACGCAGTTCGGCTGCGATTCCGGGGCCATCGTCGAGCACGCGCAGCGAGAAACGCGAGCCGACGCGCGCGAGCACGACGGCGACGTGTCCGTCGGGCTCGACGTAGCGCACGGCGTTGTGGATCAGGTTCGATACGGCCTGCTCGATCAACGTGACGTCGCCCAGCGTCGCGGTCGACTCCGGCGGCACGGCGTGCTCCAGCGCGATTCCGCGCGCCTTTGCGATCGGCGCATGCCGTGCCACAGCGCGCTCGACCAAGGCCGCGAGATCCACGCTGCGTCGCTCGAGTGGAGCATCGAGTTGCTCGAGTCGCGCGACCGCGGAAAGGTTGTGGATCAGGGAGGCCATGTAGTGCGCTTCTTGGAGCGCTTCGAGCACGGTGTGTCGATCGACGATCTCTCCGGCTTCGCTGCGTCGGCGAATCGCAGTCAGGTGTCCCTGCAGGACCGTCAGCGGAACCATCACGTCGTGGGTCGTGTTCTCGACGAAGGAGCGCAGCGAGCGCTCTCGGCGCTCGATCGCTTCCAGATTCGCGCGTACTTCCGCGGCGGCGGTGTTGAAGGCCGTGGCGAGCTCCGCGACTTCGTCGCTGCCGCGCACCTCCGCCGGTCGCGCGTAGCGGGACGCTGCGGAGACCTTGACCTCCTCGGTGAGCGCGCGCACGCGGGCGACGACGGGCCCTGCGCTCAGCATCACGGTCGCGAGCAGCACGACGACCAGCGCGGTCGCGCTCAGAATCAGACCTTGCTGCGCGCCCGGCGTGTCGACCTGCGAGCGCCGCACGAGCACGAACGCGCACGGACCCTCGCGCCAGGGCATGCGCACACCGACCGCGATGCCGTCGTGAGTGGGGACGAACCACTCGACACTCGCGTGGCTCGCGCCGTCTTCGAGGGCCGCGCGGATCTCGCTCGGAAACGTGGGGGCCTCGCGGTTGCGCGAAACGAAGTCGGAGCCATAAGCCCAGAGCTCGGAGCGGACTTCGATTCCGAGTGCGCTCGGGTCGGGCGTGCGCGGCGCGTCGGGCAGGGGAGCGCCCACGGATCCAGGCGGGCCGACGGTGCCGGGTGGGCCAGCGCGCGGTCGCGACATGGGCGCGCCCGGGCGCAGAGGCGGCTGTCGGTCTGCGGGCCTCAGCGGACGCGGCGGAAACACCTCCGGATCCTGCTCGCAGGCCTCGCGTCCGCCGTTTTGCATCCGATCGAGCGCGTAGTTCGCGAGTCCCTGCTCGGTGGCGGCCCACTGAAGGCGCTCGCGCAACAGGGCGATGCCCGCGATCACCGGCAGGGCGGTGACGAGCAGGGTGAGCGCGAGTCGGGTCCGCAGCTTCATGCGTCGGACCCCGTGTTGAGCCGATAACCCACGCCCCACACCGTGCCGACCAGCGTGCCGCAGGGTCCGAGCTTCTTGCGCAGGCGCGAGACGTGCACGTCGAGCGTGCGCTCGGTGCCGTCGCGCTCGGGGTCGAGCACATTCTCCGCGAGCCACGCGCGCGAGAGCGCCTGATTGGGCCGCTTGGCGAGCGCGAGCAGTAGATCGAACTCGACGCGGGTGAGCTCGACCCCGGCCCCATCGACTTCGACGGTCCGCGCTTCCGCGTCGATCGCGAGGGCTCCGAGCTGCAGCGGACCCGTGCGCGCGAGCCCGGGACGACGCAGTCGCGCGCTGATACGCGCGATCAGCTCCTCGGGCCAGAAGGGCTTCGTCACGTAGTCGTCCGCGCCCAGCTCGAGCGCGCGCACCTTGGTCGCTGTGTCGTTCTTGGCCGAGAGCACGAGCACGGGCAGGTCCGAGCGTTGGCGCAGGTGCTTGAGCACGTCGAGGCCGTAGGTTCCCGGCAACATCAGGTCGAGGATGACGAGCGCGTAGTCGCGCGGCTGCGCGTCGAGGGCGAGGTCGCCGCGTGTGAGCCACTCCGGCTCGAAGCCCGCTTCGCGCAGGTGCGCGGCGATCTGCTCGCCGAGGCGCGGGTCGTCTTCGACGAGGAGGATCTTCGGGGCCACGGGGAGCGCTCCGTACGCGGAGCTTCAGGATCGTCCAAGAATCTTGCGCTTTCCTGAAGCGTGGCGAGCCACTTTTCCGCGGGTCGGAGTGCCGCGCCCTTTTTTTCGAGAATCCGCGCGCACTTCAGAACTGCGCAACACATCGGGGCGATCTTGGGGTTGGAGAGTCGGGAGGACGTCACCTCCCACGACGCCATGAAGCACGCCATCACGTTCCTCGTTATCGCTCTCACCGCATCCCTGTCCTGCGCCGCCCCAGGGCCGCGCGGCCGCGACGAACGCCGGGGCGATGCTCCGGCGCATGCGCAGCACTGTCCTTCGTGCCGTTGCGAGTCGGCGGACGGCCCCCGACGCGACGGCCCCGGGCCGGACGCGCGCGGTCCGCAGCCGGGAGACATGGGGCCGCATGACGGCCAGCGTGGCGGTCCGGAGCTCCGCGGCGCACCGCATCGGCCCGAGTTTTCGCCCGAGTTCCGGCCCGAATCCCGGCCTCCGTTCCAGCCGCGTGGTCCGCAGCCGGGCGGCCCCCGTGCCGAAGCGGGACGTGGCTCCGGCGAGGCCCGGCCTCCGTTCCCGCCTCGCGGCGAGCGTGGCCCGGTCGGTCCGCGTCCCGGCATACGCCGCGCGCCGCTCGGACCGCCGCACGGGCGTCCGATGCCGCCTCAGGAAGGACGAGTCCTCCCGCCGCTTCGCCGTGAAGGTCAAGAAGGTCCGCGGCCGCGGCAAGGTGAGCAGGGCGCGCCCGAGGCGCCGCCGCGCGCTCCCGAAGCCGCCCCCGAGGGCCCCATGCAGCGCGCCCCGGCCGGGCCTGCGCGCCCGCAACGCAATCGCACGCGTCGCCCCGACGCTGCACCCACGACTCCTCGTCCGTCCCCTGAATCCGTCTGACCCAGATACGCTGGAGGATTCCGACACCATGAAGATGCGCTTCTCTCTCGCACTCGCCTTCCTCGCGGCCTCGGCCGCCGGCGCGCTTGCCCAAGGGCCGCCGCCTCCTCCGCCGCCGCTCGGCCCGCCGCCCCCGCCGCCGCAGGGCAACCCGTCGAGCGCCGCGAAGATCGCACTCGGTCGCCTGCTGTTCTGGGACGAGCAGCTCTCGTCGACCAAGACGATGGCCTGCGCCACCTGCCACATCCCGGAGCGCGGCGGCTCCGACCCGCGCTCGGACTTCGGCCAGCAGGGCAACATTCACCCGGGCTTCGACAGCCTGTTCGGCACGCCCGACGACGTGCACGGCTCGCCAGGCGTCGTGCGCAGCATCCCGAACGGACAGTTCAGCGCGAGCACGACGTTTGGCCTGCGCCCGCAGGTCACTCCGCGCAAGGCGCCGTCGACGGTCAACGCGGCCTACAGCCCGACGCTCTTCTGGGACGGCCGCGCCAACGGCGTACTCGTCGATCCGCTCTCGAACAACGTCGTACTGAACGCTGGCGCCGCGCTCGAGAACCAAGCGCTCGGTCCGATCTTGGACAACGGTGAGATGGGGCATGTCGGCCGCACGTGGGGCGACGTCTCCGCGCGCATCGCCTCGGTCCGTCCGCTCGCGCTCGCGACGAACGTTCCGGCGAGCTGGACGAGCTTCATCAACAACCGCGATTACCCCGCGATCTTCGCGGAAGTGTTCGGCACGCCCGACATCACCGCGCCGCGCATCGCGATGGCGATCGCGACCTATGAGCGCACGCTGTTCTCGAACCAGGCGCCGATCGACGCCTTCTTCGGCGGCAACCAGCAGGCGCTGACGCAGCTCGAGCTCCAAGGGCAAAACGTGTTCATCTCGCAGCAGGCGAGCTGCGCGGTGTGCCACGCGGGCAACCTGTTCACCAACCAGACCTTCCGCTACATCGGCGTCCGGCCGCAGAACGAGGACGTCGGCCGCTTCGCGGTCACGAACAATCCCGCCGACATCGGTCGCATGCGCGTGCCGAGCCTGCGCAACGTCGAGCTGCGCGGACCGTTCTTCCACACGGGCAAGTTCATGACGCTCGAGGAAGTCGTCGACTTCTACAACCGCGGCGGCGACTTCAACGGCCCCAACAAGGACCCGTTGATCCGCCCGCTCAACCTGACGCAGCAGCAGCGCGACGCGCTCGTCGCGTTCCTCAAGCGTCCGCTGACGGACCCGCGCGTCGTCAGCGCCACGGGGCCCTTCGAGCACCCGACGCTCTACGCGCGCTCGCCGCGTCAGCCTTCGACGTTCGGCGCGCCGACCGCGGGCTCCGGCGGCTTCATCCCGCGCATGGTCGCCCTCTCGCCCGCGCTCGTCGGCAACGACCGCTTCACGGTCGGCGTCGAGGGCGCGCTCGGCGGCGGCTTCGCGGGCCTCGTGCTCGACGTGGTGGCCAACCCGGGTGGTGCGCCGTTCGGCGAGGCGATGTCCTACCTCGGCTTCTCGCCTGCCACACGCTACCGCCGCGTCGGACTGCTCTCCGGCATCGGCGCCGGTCAGGGCTGGGGCTCGACGGTGGTTCCGATCGCGAACGACCCCGCGCTCGTCGGCACGCCGCTCTACGGGCAGTGGTTCGTGCGCGACTCGGGCTCGGGCGGTCGCTTCTCGGCGAGCGCCGCGTTCGAGGTCACGCACTTCTAGCCACGCCTCGCAGTCGCTGTCGCGGGCCGCTTCGGAGGAATCCGGAGCGGCCCGCTCGCATTGGGTCAGCGCGCGCGGACGAGGAGCAGGGAGCCGCCGAAGCGCGTGATCATGCGCTCGGTGGTCGAGCCGATGTGGTGGGGCTCGTCGCGACGGTGCGAGAACGTGCCCATGACGACGAGGTCGGCTTCGAGCTCTTCGGCGAGCGATAGCACGCCTTGGGCGGGGGCCGCTTCCCGCAGGTGCACGCGCACCGACGCGCGGAGGTCCGCGGGGAGCGGTGCCACGGCGCAGGCCGCGAGCTCGTCGAGATGGTGCTTCGAACTCGCACCGCGCGAGTGAAGCGCAGGCGGATGGACGTGGACGGCGTGGAGCGTGGCACCCGACGCGCGCGCGACGAGCGCCGCCCATTCCATGGCAACATCCCCCGTGGCCGTGAGGTCCGTCGCGGCGAGCACGCAGCGCGGTTTCGACGTGCGTCCCGGCGCGACGGACCACACCGCGCAGGGCGACTCGCGCAGGACGCGCAGCGCGATCGGACCGATTCGAGCGGCGTCCGCCTCCCGTCCGTCGTGCTTCCCGACGAGCACGAGCTGCGCCCGCTGTGAGTTCACCTCACGCCGGATCGCGAGCGACGGCCGCTCGGCGGTGTCGACCGTCTCGCACGGCACGCCGTGTGCGCGAAAGCGCGCCACCAGCTCGGATACGGCCAGTCGCGACGCTGGATCGACGTTGCCGCAGATCGGGACGAGCTCGTCGACCAGCGGATCGTAGTACTCGTCCTCGACGACCGAGTGCAAGAGCGTCACGTGGCTTCCCTCGGCTTTCTCCGCGAGCCAAAGCGCCGTCTCGGCCGCTGCGCGGCTGCCTTCGCTCGGGGCGCAGCTCGCCCGATCGAGCGCGAGCCCGACCACGATGCGATCGGGGAGCTTCATGACACGCCTCGGTTGCGCTCGGGCGGAAGAACGAGCACGGGCACCTCCGCATGGCGCAGCACGCCTTGGGCGACCGAGCCCAAGAGCGCACGCGACAGACCCGTGCGACCGTGGGTGGGCATACAGATCAGCTCAGAGCCGAGCCGGCGCGCTGCGGCGGCGATCTGCGCAGCCGGATCGAAGCCGTCGAGGACCTCGACTTCGACCGAGACTCCGCGCAGGAGCGCGTCTTCGCGCACGAGCTCGCGCAGCTTGCGCTCCAGCTCCGCGCGATCCCGCGCGCGTGCCTCGGGCGAGGCCGGGGTGACCGGGATGTACGCGCCGAGCTCGACCGACACGGGCACGTAGGGCGCGACGACGTGCACGAGCTGCACATGTCCGTCCGCGCCGAGCAGACGCGTCGCCCAGTCGACCGCGAGAGCCGAAGAGCGCGAGAAGTCCACGGGCACGAGGATGCGCGTCGGTCCGCTGGGCTCCGAGCGCCGTGTCGGCGGCGCGACGAGCGGCACGACCAGCGCGTTGCGTCGCGCGGAGGCCACGATGTCGAGCGACACGGAGCCATGCAGCATCCGGTTCCAGCCGCGCCGGTGGTGGGTGCCGACGAGCACGAGGTCCGCGGCCTCCGCCGCAGCCAAGTCCATCAGGTGCTCGGCGACGCGTCCAAAGCCCGGCAGCACGCGCGCGCGCTCGACAGAACCCGCTGGGAAGCGCGCGAGCAGCGCGGCGGACAGCTCGCGCTCGTGTTCGTCCGACGCGAGCCGCGTGCGCTCTTCGCCTGGCATGTACACATGGCCCGCGCAGACCTCGAGCGCTCCTGCCTCCCGCAGCATGCCGAGCACGCCGAGCGGCGGTGCCTTGTCGCCGCGAGGGTCCGCGCCGACGAGCACGCGCAGTGGGCCGTCGCGTTCGTCGAGCCAGCGCTCGATGCTGCGTTCCTCCCGCACGACGAGCACCGGCAGCGGCGAGCCTTTGATCACGCGCATCGCCACGCTTCCGAGGTTCCACTCCGAGGTCGGGCGATCGCCGACGGCGCCCATCACGAGGAGCGGCGCATCGACCGACTCTGCCGCGCGCAGGATGCACTCCTCGGGCAGTCCCTCGGCGACCTCGTGGGTGACGGCCCCATGAGAGAGCGTCGCGAGCTCCGCCGCGAGGCTGGCGAGCAGCGTGCGACGTCGCTCCGTCTCCGCGGCTCTTCCGGTGGCGTCGGGGCGTAGGGCGAGCGACGGCAGGTGCTCGGCGTGGACGAGGTGGAGGTCGGCCCGCAGGGCGGCGGCGAGGCGGGCCGCGGCGCGACCCGCGGTGGTGGAGGAGTCGGAGAAATCGACGGCGCAGAGGATCTTCATGCGCTTCTGTACGCCAACGGCGTCTGCGCTCCCGCGGGGTGTTCTTCGTAGGGGCTGCTCGCCTCCGGAACCGTTCCTGTGCGGACCTGAAACGGTGTGGCCCTCGGTACGGCCAACGCCATCGAACCGTACGCACTTGGCCCCAGCGCAGGCTTCGCAGGGCCGCCTAGCATGCGTAGGCGTCCGAATCGACGGCCGCGCGTGGTATGGTGAGAACTCCCCAGTCGGATCTTTCCCGAAATCCGCAGGGGCGTTTCAGCTCCGAAAAGGAGCGCCATCGACCTTCCGCCGCCGAGGAATCGAACGTGAATCGAGCCGAAGAGATGACCGCCAAGCTTCGCATGGCCCCCGCGCTGCCA
>JBIKYW010000135.1:0-7653 GCA_044355055.1 Planctomycetota bacterium
CCGCAGCTCCTAGCGGCGCTCGAGGACTACGCGCGCCGCGTGCGCAAGTTCGGTGGCCTCGTCGCCGATGCGCCGACCGCGAGCGAGGCGAAGGCGTGAGCGCGCAGAACGACTCCGGCTCCGTCGTCAAGGCGGCCGGGTCGCGTGGCGCGAAGCTCTGGCGTCGTACGTGGGTCGGCTCCTCGATCGCGGGGGCCCTCGCGGGGATTCTGTACCTCACGACGCTCTTCCAGTCCGAGTGGCCCGTGCTTGCGCTGTGTGCGCTCGTGCTCGCGGTCTGCATCTACGAGGTCGGACGGATGGGCGCGCTCCGTGGACGCGGGCTCGCGTGGCCGCTCGCTCTCGCGGCGCTCGCCGCGACGTGGATCACGCATCGGACCTTCTCGAGTGTGGGCGGCGGGATCGACCTCGACGCGCACCGTGACCTCGGCTTTGGGATCGGGTGGCTGCTGCACGCGGGGACCACGGGCGTCTTGCTGGTCACGGCGGGCTACGCGCTCGTCCGCAGCGGGTCGCGCGTGGTGCAGGGCGCTGGCGCATGGCTCGCGGTGCTGCCCTTGTTCGCCGAGCGCGCGTTCGGGCCCGAGAACGGGCCGCTCGTGGTCCTCGGATCCTTCCTGTTCGTCGCGCTGCGCCTGCTCGTCTTCGGAGCCGAGCGCCGCGGCGAGTCGCTGGCCGTGATGCTGCTCGGACCGCTGCTCGTGGTGTCGATGCTCGGCCTCGTGTGGGTCTGGTACGGATTCGGGCACATGGGGCTCGTGACCCTGCTCGCGCTCGCCAAGATCGGCGACTCGGCGGGGTACTACGTCGGCAGCACGCTCGGGAAGCACCACCCCTACAAGTGGATCAGCCCCGGCAAGACGACCGAGGGCACCGTGGCGTCGCTCGTCGGCGCGTCGCTCACCTGCGTGGGCGCCCACGCGCTCGGCTGGCTGCCGTCGGAGAGCTGGCTCGGAGCGCTGCTCGCCGGTGCGGTCGCCAATGTCGCTGCCCAGGCGAGCGATCTCTTGGAGAGCTGGGTCAAGCGCAAGGCGGGCGTGAAGGACTCCGGCACGTGGTTCGGCCCGTCGGGCGGCATGCTCGACCTGGTCGACAGCTTCTTCCTCGCCACGCCGATCGTTCTCCTGTGCTGGCCGTTCCTTCTCCGGCTTTGAGCCGGCTTCCACCCTTGACACAACCCGCGCCCCCGGCCGATACCCACCTCCGCGAGCGGCTCCCTCCAACCACCCCGAGCACGCACCCTTGAGCGAAGTCACCATCCCGCTGCGTTCCCACGAAGAGGCGATCCTCGTGCTCGGTCCCTATGACCGGCACGCCAAGCTCCTGCGGCAGGTGCTCGACATCGAGATCTTCACGCGCAACGGCAACCTGCGCCTCAAGGGCAGCGAGGAACACACCTCCGAGGCCCGTCGCCGCATCGAGCACCTGCTCGGCAAGCTCCGCAAGGGGCGCGAGCTCGACCCTAAAGACGCCGAGGCGATCCTGATCGGCTCGGACGCGATGGACCTGCCCTCGGGCGTCTCGCCGACCTCGTTTCCGTCGGTGCCTCCGCCTTCGCCGCGCCTCGGACCCGGTGGCGGCGCGCCGCGCTGGGGCGGTGCGCCCGCGCTGGATCGCGCTGCCAACGTCGGCGTTCGCTCGGCGCGCCCCGTGTCGCCCACGGGCTTTCGCATGCGGCCCTTCGAGCCGCGCGGCCCGCGGCAGCGCAAGTACGTCGAGCTGATCGCGCAGAAGCCGCTCACGTTCGGCCTCGGCGCCGCCGGAACGGGCAAGACCTACCTCGCGGTCGCGTGTGCGCTGCGCGCGCTGCGCTCGGGCGAGTGCCGCAAGCTCGTGATCACGCGCCCCGTGGTCGAGGCGGGGGAGAAGCTCGGCTTCCTGCCCGGCGACCTGCTCGCCAAGCTCAACCCGTACATGCGCCCCGTCTATGACGCGCTCGGAGATCTCTTGGAGTTCGAGGACGTGATGCGCCTCGAAGAGGCGGGCGTGATCGAGGTGGCGCCGCTCGCGTACATGCGCGGCCGCACGCTGGCGAATGCGTTCGTGATCCTCGACGAGGCGCAGAACACGACGGCGCCGCAGATGAAGATGTTCCTCACGCGCCTCGGCGAAGGCTCGCGCATGGTGGTCACCGGCGATCCCAGCCAGACGGACCTCGAGCGCGGACAGCGCAGCGGCTTGGTCGACGCGATCGGGCGCCTGCAGGGCTTCAAGGACATCGGCATGGTCGAGTTCACGCCCGAGGACATCTGCCGTCACCCCTTGGTCGAGCAGATCGTGCGCGCCTACGAGGGACCGTCGCGGTCCGAGGCGGGGGCGCGGCGCGACGAGCCCCACGCGTGAAGCGCGCGCGCGCGACGATCGAGGTCGCGTGGGCCAGCGCGCGGCCGCGGCCGCGCGGGCTCGGCCTCGCCCGGATCCGGCGTGCGGCGGAGCTGGCGTTGGAGCACGGAGGACGGGCGGGGGAGTCGCTCTCGATCGTGTTCGTCGACGACGCCGAGCTGGCGGCGATGCACGCGGAATGGCTCGACGACCCCACGCGCACGGACGTGATCACCTTCGATCTCGGAGAGAACAGCGGGGACGGGCCGAGCGGGGAGCTCTACGTCAGCACCGAGCGTGCGCGCGACGTCGCGCGTCGTCGCGGCCTCGATGTCGTGCGCGAGCACCTGCTCTACGTCGTTCACGGCGCGCTGCATCTGTGTGGTTACGACGATCACGAGCCGCGCGAACGCGCGCGCATGCGGCGCGCAGAGCGCGTCGTGCTCGCGCGACTCGGTGCGACGCGCCGTAACTAGGGGCTTGAACACGAGCTTGGAATTGGGGATCAAAGAGCGGTCGACGCCGCTCGACACGCGCCCTCGCAGCGCGTGACCTGCCTCGCGGCGTCCTCACGCTTGAGCTCCGAACAAGTCCTCTCGACCGCACCAAGTCCGCTGCCGACTCGCACGGCAGCGCGCGAGCGCTGTGTGAGCGCGGGCGCATCCGTGGGCCTCTCCAGCGCAAAAAAGCGCGAGAAACTGGCCTCGTTCGTACTCGTGCCCGCCGCCCCCGTCGCAGCGCGGACGCCGGACGCGGTCCCGAGCACGTCGCGCAAGGCTGCACGCTCGAAGCCGCGTCGCCCGCGCGCCATCGATCCGGTCGAGCTGCTCTGGCGCGAATTCGCGCGCAGCCGGGGCGCGGTCGAGCGCAACGCGCTGGTGGAGACGTACCAAGGTCTGGTCGCGGATTATGTGCGCCGTTTTTCGAGCCGGCTGCCGCGCTCGGTCGACCCCGGGGATCTGACCACCGCGGCCAACGTCGGCTTGATCGCTGCGATCGAGGCCTTCGATCGCCGTCGCGGAGTCCCGTTCGTGTCATACTGCGAGCTGCGTCTGCGCGGGGCGCTCCTCGACGAGCTGCGCTCCCAAGACTGGCTCCCGCGCCCTTGGCGTGCGCGCCTCGAACGCCACAAGCGCGCGGTCGAGCGCCTGCGTGCAGAGCTCGGTCGCGAGCCCTTCGAGGCCGAGATCGCCGCAGCGCTCGGCATGCAACCCGCCGACTACGCGACGAGCTTCGTGCGCGGACTCGTCGGTGCGCCGAGCGCGTCGCCCAACGTAGGGGAGGAGGACGAGCCCAGCGGCGTCGAGGTTGTGCCCGACACGGCATCCGAGGCACCTGGCGAGCGCCTCACGCGCGAGGATCTGCTCGGGCTCGTGGCGCAAAGGCTCTCGCCCCAAGAGGCGCGCATCGTCTACCTGAAGTATTGGGAGGACCTGTCGCTCCGTGAGATCGGCGACCTCGAGGGCCTGAGCGAGTCGCGCGTGTGCAAGATCCACATGAAGCTGCTCGAGCGCTTGCAGGAGCGCCTGCGCGCGATCGCGGACGTGTAGCTCCCCGCGGAACGCGGAAAAGAGCGAAGGCACGGAGCGCGGGCTCCATGCCTTCGCAGCAGACTCGGGCCGCCGGGATCGCTCTCAACCGGCGCGCGGCACACCCCGACGCGGCGTTGCCGCGGCGGTCCCCATGGTGCTCCGCTCGACCCGCGCGAGCGGGTCGGACACGAGTCGGACAGCGGCGCGGGGCAGTCCCCACCGACCCCGGACGCTGTCGTCTCCTCCTTCAAGGAGCCGCGAGTGCCGTCCCCACGGCAGCTCGAGCGCTCCACTCCTCCCTCCACCGTCGCGCGAAAAGTCCCCACCTCCGCGCGGCGTTCTAGGCTCGGCGTGCGCGCGGAGCAGGGCTCCGTCGCCGACGAGCGCGCAGCCCTCGGGCTGCGTTGAAGTTGCGAACGTCTTCGAGACCCCACTCGCTGCAGTCGGCGCGGCGCCGCTCCCTTCGGAGTTCGGGCGACCGTGGCGGTCGAGTGCGAGGAGCGTGTGGCGGGTCATGATCCGAGGTGCGTTCGCGCAAGGTTGGAGCACGCCCCGGCCGAGTCCGCGGGGCCTGTGCCGCCGCCGCGATGGGCGGAGCGCGGACCCGGGAGCGCGCGCCGGTGTGGGGCCGGACGCCGTTCCTCGCGTCGTACGCGGCGCGGGGCATGCCCGGCCGCTCCTCGGATCCCGCGCAAGTATCGGTTCGGCAGCTAGGCTGCCCCTGGGTCTCCCCGTGGGCCCTTGGCTTTGCGTCCCCACGTCGCCGTGGGTTTGCCCTTGTCGCTCGATCTTTGGAGCCCCACACTATACTACGAAATTGCATTTCGGGCAAATCGCCGGAGGCGGAAACCCGAAACAGACCGGGTGACGTGGATCTAAGTAACTATCAGTCATAGACTTGCAGCCAGTTTGAAAAGCGCTATCCTAGCGCCATGCCGGGCCTGCCCCCCGTCCTCGAAGAACACCGAAAGCGCCTCGACGCCCGCCCGGCGCCCGCCGGGGCGAGCGCGCACGGCGTGGGGGAGAACCCTGCGTGCGGAGACCGGGTCGAGCTGTGGCTCGCCGAGACCTCGAGCGGGCTCGACGCGGGGTATCACGGGCGCGGGTGCAGCGCGGTGCTGGCTGTCGCGAGTTTTGCGTCCGAGCGCCTGCGGGGCGCGGATCGCACGCGACTCGCAGCCTTCGACCTGCGCGCGGAGGTCGCGGCGCTCGGCGGGCTCGCGCGGACGCAGCAGCACGCGCTCGAGCTCGTCGTGCGCGCGCTCGACACCGCCCGCGCGGAGCTCGCGCGCGGCTATCCTCTGGCGTAGCGGGTCGCCGAGGCCCGAAACGACGCCATGTTCCGCTTCCTCAAGCGTTCGACCGACGCCACCGCCGCCCACGAGGAGGCGACGCGCGCAGCGTTGCTGCGCATCCTCGAACTCAACAAGGAGATGGCGCGCGCCACTCGGCCCGAGGCGCTGCCCGATCGAGTGCTCGACACCGCGATCGAGCTCGCGGGAGCGGAGCGCGGCTTTTTGATCGTGCGCGCGGGGACCGCCGGCGCGCTCGCCGCCCGTGTGGAGGGGGCCGAGCCCATCGAAGCCGCTCCCGGCTGGGAGGTCGTGGCCGCGCGCAACATCGATCGCGAGAACGTGAAGAAAGCGCTGCGCAAGGTGTCGCGCTCGATCACGGGGTCCGTGCTCGAGAGCGGCAAGCCGTTCCGCTCCGACGATGCCGTGAACGACGAGGCGCTCAACCCGCGTCAATCGGTCGCGGACCTGAAGCTGCGCAGCGTGCTGTGCGTGCCGATGCGCGTCGGCGACGAAGTGCGCGGCTGCTTGTACGTCGACAATCGCTTCGCGCAGGGACAGTTCGACGACCACTCGCAGGAGCTCCTCGAGGCGTTCGCCGATCAGGCGGCGCTGAGTCTGGAGCGGGTGCGGCTGCTCGAAGAAAATGCGCGCGTGATGCGCGACTTGGAGCTCGCCAACGCCGAGCTGAAGGGTGCGCTCGCGGAGCAAGCGAAGGCGCTCGACTCCCTCTCGGAGGGCTTCGTCCCCAGTGGACTCGAGCTGCGCCACAAGTACCCGCACATCTTGGGCCGCGGCCGCGCGATCACCGCGATGCTCACCGTGGTCGATCGCATCACCGACGGCGACTTCCCAGTGCTGCTCTTCGGAGAGAGCGGCACAGGCAAGGAACTCGTAGCACGCGCGCTGCATGAAAATGGACCGCGACGCGAGCGGCCGTTCGTCGGCGTCAACTGCGGCGCGATCGCGGAAGGCCTGCTCGAAAGCGAGCTCTTCGGTGCGGTGAAGGGTGCGTACACCGGCGCGCTGAAGGACCGCGCGGGGCTGATCGAGTCGAGCAACGGCGGTGTGCTCTTCCTCGACGAGATCGGCGAGATGAGCCTCGCGCTGCAAGCGAAGCTGCTGCGCGTACTGCAAGAACGCCGCTTGCGACGCGTCGGCGGCAATGAGGAAATCTCTGTCGACGTTCGCGTGGTGAGCGCGACGCACCGCGACCTCGCGCGGGAAGTCGCGGCGGGGCGCTTCCGCGAGGACCTCTACTATCGCCTCAAGGTCGTACAGGTCGAAGTTCCGCCGCTGCGCGAGCGGCGCGAGGACATTCCGGTGCTCGTCGATGCGTTCCTCGCGCGCCTGCACGACGAGCAAGGAGCGAGTGGACGCGCCAAGCCGCAGATCTCGCGCGAGTGTCTCGAGCGGCTGCTCGCCCACGACTGGCCGGGCAACGTGCGCGAGCTGCAGAACGAGCTCACGCGCATGCACGCGCTCGGCGGCGAGCTGTTGGGGCCGGAGCTCGTCGCGCACCTCTCCAAGGCGCCGCGCCTCGCGGGCCAAGGCGGTGTGCGCGGACTCGTCGGGCGACGGATGGAGGACGTCGAGGCCGAGCTGATTCGCGCCACGATCGAGTCCACGGGCGGCAAGCGCGGCGAGGCCGCTCGCATCCTCGGGATTCCGCGCCGCACCTTCTACAACCGCCTCAAGGCGCTGGGAATCGAGCCGTGAGCCTCGCCCTCGCGGCGCTGCTCGCGCTGCAGACGTCCGAGATTTCGGGGGAGCAAGCGCGCGACTCCAGCGCGACAAGTTCCACGCGTCTTCTGGTCATGATCTCGGTCGACCAGCTTGTCCCCGAGCAGCTCGATCGGCTCGCCCCGTGGCTCACCGGCGGTCTCGCGCGCTTCGTGCGCGAGGGGCGGGTCTTTCCGCGCGCCGAGCTGCGCCACGGCGACACGGAGACGGGACCGGGACACGCGGCCTACGGCACGGGTCGCTTGCCGCGCAACAACGGGATCGTCTCGAACGACTGGTTCGCGCGCGACGGACGCGGCTCGGTGTACTGCTTCGCCGATCCCGACGCGCGCGCGCTGACGGATCGCGGAGTGCTCGACGAGGCGGCCACTTCGCCGCGCAACCTGCGCTGTGAGGGAATCGCGGAGCTGCTCGACGCCGCCCGGCCCGGCTCGCTCTCCTTTGCCGTGAGTTCCAAGGACCGCTCGGCCATCGGCATGAGCGGCAAGCGCGCGGACCTCGCGCTGTGGTGGGACAAGAAGCGCGGCGGTTTCCGTAGCTCGACGTGGTACGGCGCGGAGTTGCCGGAGTGGGTGCGCGTACACAACAGCGACTGGCAGGAGCGGCTGCCGTTCGCGGACGGATGGAAGTGCGAGCTCCCCGAGCGTTTTGAGGGCTCCGGCACTGCTCCCGACGAGCGCGAGGGCGAGGTCGGTCGCGCGGGGCAGCGCTCGTTTCCGCATCCCGTGCCGCCGCGTGGCGCGAACCTCGACGACAAGGCACTC
>JBIKYW010000136.1:0-7634 GCA_044355055.1 Planctomycetota bacterium
CGTCGAATGGAAAGACGATCCGCGCGCGGCGCGCATGACCGTGCGCAACTTGCTCGATCTCTCGTCGGGGCTGGAGCCCGAGAGCGAGCTGCTCGGGCGGCTCGGCGACGTCGGCGTCGGTGAGTGGCGCGCGCGGAAGGAAACTCGACGCGAGGTGCCCGCTCGGTGAGACGGGGGTGCCGTCGAGCACGAGCGCGGGGAAGTTCCAAGTTGAGATCGGGCGCGCTGCCCAAGCCCTGCCAGAGCCCCTCCGGGCGCGGAGGCCCAAGTTCCGGATTTTTTTGATCGCTGCTCTCCCGCTCTTGCGTGGTCAGGGTGTGACCGCCGTCGCGGCCGCATTTCCCCTCCCCAGTGCTCCATCCATGAAGACCCTCTGCTCTCTGGCTACGGCTCTCGCCGCGCTGGCGCTCGCCGCCTCCGCCCAGAACCGCCCCGCCGTCACCCTTCCCGTCACCCTCAACACGGGCGACATCAAGACGCCCGCCCCGGCCTCCCTCGCGCCGACGGTCGAGGCCGAGCGTGTCGCGAACGCGCCGAACCACCTCGCGCCGACCGAAGCCTCGCGCGAGGAAGTGCCGCAGGAAATGCGCCTGCCGCTCGACTTCAGCGAGGTGCGTTTCGCCGAGACGACCGACGGCGAGCTGTGGGCGCGCGGCGAGTCGTGGAAGATGCGCTTTGGCCCCGACTGCGCGACGTTCGTGCCGTTCTTCTCGTCGCGCTCCCCGCGCAACTTCGACATCGCCTTCGATCTCGCCTCGGTGACGGTCGGCCAGCGCTCGATCCCGCTCGCCGGCTCGGCCGAGATGCGTCGCTCGGGCGACGCAGTCACGCTCGACCACGGCCTCGTCGACGAGGTCTACGAGCTGGGTCTGCGCGAGGTCGAGCAGAAGTTCGTGATCGAGTCGCTGCCCGCGCAGGGTGACGTCGTCGTGCGGCTCGCCGCACGCACCGAGCTCGCGGGCGCGAGCTCGGAGTCGGGCTTCACGTTTTCGAATGAATGGGGCCGCGTCGAGTATGGCCGCGCTACCGCGGTCGACGCCGACGGTCGCACGCTCGCGCTCGAGTCAACGCTCGAAAACGGCGCGATCACGATCCGGGTCCCGGCCAACTTCGCCGTCGAAGCCGCGCTTCCGCTCACGATCGACCCGTTGATCACGGTGTTCGGCGTCGATTCCAGCGTCTCGCTCGCCTTCTCGCCGGACAGCGCCTACAACAAGTCCGGCAGCACGGTGATGCACTGCTACGCCGTCGTCTTCAGCCTCAACGACTACGACGTCGCCGCCTTCGCCACCGACCGTTTCGGCAACACGATCACCGGCACCTTCGGGTGGACCGACTATTCGAGCCTGCATTGGAACAAGCCGCGCATCGCCTACAACGGCGCGACGGACCGCTTCCTGATCTGCGGCACCGTCGGCCAGCCCGGCACGCGCTCGATCCGGGGCCACGTCCGCGCAGCCAATCCCCTGACGTACAACTCGGCGGTGGTGGTGTACAGCAACCCGTCGGACGCCGGCGAGAAGTTCAATGTCGACTGCGGCGGAGATCCCTACCCGTTCCTGCCGGCGAGCTTCTTCATCGTGTACGAGCGCGCGCTCAGCGTCACGGACCACGACATCCACGGCCGCATCGTCGATGTCGACGGCAATCCGGGCTCGCTCGGCACGTACTATCTCGATAACTCGACGGGCACGCTCGACGCGCTCCCGACGATCTCGAAGTCCAACCACGCCGACACCTGGAACATCGTCTGGCAGCGGGACGTCGCGGGCCAGGCTCGCCACATCTTCGGTGCGCGCATCCAGTGGGCGGGCGGCACCGTCGCGGGCACGTACCAGATCTCGACGGGTGGCGAGAACGACTCGCGGCCGAGCGTCTCGAGCTGCCTCACCGGCACGGCCCGCTACCTCGTCGCCTTCGATCGCGACTACACGAGCGACCGCGACATCATCCTGCAGCTCTACAACGGCACGACGCTCCTTCAGACGATGAACCTGAGCAGCACGTGGAGTCCGACGCTCTTCGACGACCAGGGCGACGCCTCTGTCGACTCGGACGGCTCCAAGTTCCTTGTGGCCTACAACGAGCTCGAGTCGGTCGGCCTGCAGTACGACATCTACGCCTCCGAGCTGCAGTGGAACGCCAACGGCATGAGCGTCCGTGAGAACCGCATCCCGGTCGCGGTCACGCCGACGTCCGAGCAGGAGGTGCAGGTGGTCAGCGCCGAGAGCAGCAACGACCCCCAGACGAGCACGGACTACACCGTGATCTTCAACCGCGGCGCCGGCCCCGGCACGGGCCCGGCGAACGACGTGTTCGCCGCGCTCGTCCGCGGCTCCGCGGGCGGAACGATTGGGAACTTCTGCGCGAAGTTCCAGGTGGCCTGCCCGTGCTCGGGCGGCGTCGGCGTCGGCGGCTGCCCCAACTCGGTGTTCGCGACGGGCGCGCACATGGCTTGGACCGGTGAGTCGCGCACGACCAACGACACGCTCTCGTTCCAGGTCTCGGGCCTGCGCCCGAACGCGACCTGCCTCGTGCTCCAAGGCAACGCGCGGATCACGTTCCCCGGAACGCTCGACGACGGCGTGCGCTGCGTCGGCGGCCTCACGCGGCGCTTCAGCGCGCTGGTGGCGAACGCGGGCGGCTCGATCACGTATCCGCAGCCGTTCACGGCCACGATCTCGCAGCAGGGCCTCGTGCCCTACGAAGGTGGCACGTACTACTACCAGACTTGGTACCGCGACACGGCGAGCTACTGCAGCGCCGGCGTCACGAACCTCAGCGACGGTGTCGTCGTCGAATGGACGCCCTGAGCACCTGACGTCCTTGACGGCACGACCGCGGGTCCGGCTCGTCCGGGCCCGCGGTCGCCCGCTTTCAGGCTCGCTCAGTCGAGCGCGAGCTCGATCGACTCGGTCGGTACAGGAGCCCGCCCTCGACGCGCAGCGGGTAGCGCGGCAGCGACTGCCTCGCATCTCCCAGAGATCCGCTGATGCTCTTGCCCTACGTGTCGGAGGCTCCGTTGTGGCACGGGCAGAAGCAGAGCTGGCCCTGCGATTCCCAGTGGACCTCGCAGCCCAGATGCGGGCAAGTGGTGGCGAGCGCGACGAAGTCGTCAACCGTGCCGGCCGAGCTCGGCCGCGCAATGGCCACCTTCGCGCCGCCCAGGGGAGCGTGTAGCGCAGGCTCCCGCCGATAGCGACGTCCGCGATGCGCGCCACGCACATCCCCAGCGAGGACGTGCGGGTGAGGAAGCTGCGTCCGTCCGATGCGCCGGCCGAGGACTGAACCTCGGGCGGGGAGTGCGGCTCGACCGGAAGTCTGGGGGTGTGCATGACGGGCCTTGCGGCGCTCCGAGGGGTCCCGATGCCCCTCACGCCGTGCGCAGGTGGAGCTTCGTCGCACGTGAACGGCGCTTCCTAGGCCTAGGTCGAGCGCGGTGCCGACTACGCCCTTGCCGCAGTCCCAGTGTTCACGAGTGCGAGTCACACGCTGGCCGCGGGAGTCCGCGCCCGGCGATTTCATGCGCGCGGCCTGCCGAGCCTCTCTCAGGAATCAGCGAGCTTGGCCGCGAGTTCTTCGGCCTCGCGCGTGACGCCCTCGACTTCGCCGAACAGCGCTCGGTCATCGACGCCGAAAACTCCGTTGCGGTCGGCGATCTCGAACAGGCGGCGGGCCTCGTGTGCGCTTTCGGCGGCGAGCGAAAGGTCCGACTTGCGTCGGTCGAGCTCGCGCGCGGCGTCCTTCGAAGCGAGGATCCGGCACTTGGCGGAGTTCATGTAGACGAGACCGAGGCCGCACTCGAAGTCAAGTCCTTGGCCCGGGCCACGCAGGCGTTCCGCGCGCTCGAAGGCCTGCTGGCACAGCTCGAAGGCCGGGTCGAACTCGCCGCGACGGGCGAGCACAACGGCAAGCTCTGCGCTCGTCGAAGCCCAAGTGATGTTGAGCGAGACCTGCTCGGGCTGCCGTGCAAGACGATCGTCGACTGCCTCGAGCGTGCGCCGCAGCTGTCGGCCAGCGGTCTCGAGATCGCCGGCGGCGAGCGACTTCGTGCCGGCGCTGTAGGCGTAGTTGACGATCAGGTCGCGCGCGTGCACATCAGCGGGTTCGCGCAGGACGGTCTCTTCCTGCAACTCGAGCGCCTCGGAACCCAGCCGCGCGGCCTCGGCGTCATCGGCCACCGATGCGTGCGCCTCGGCCAGGTAGTAGAGCGCCGAGGAGATCGAGCGTCGGTAGGTCGTGTGCTCGGGATCCTCGCGGCGCAACTCGCGCGCCAGCTCCACGCCGCGCTCGAGCTTCGTGCGCGCCGAAGCGAAATGGCCGAACTCCAGTTCGGACGACCCGTCGTTGATCAGCGCGTTCGCGAGCCAGAAGCGGAAGTGCTGCGACTCGGGGTAGAGGCTGACAGCCTCCTCGACGAGCGCGAGGTACTCGGCGGTCACGCGCGCCTGCGCCTCGCGATCGCGCGAGTCGCGCTCGAGCGAAACAAGGCAGTTGAGCGCTCCACATTCGCGCGTGAGCAGACTCGCCTTCGGTCCGCTGAGCTGGCGTCGCTCACGCAGGATCTTGAGCGTCCGCTCGATCTCCACGCGCGCCTCTGCAAGCTGCCCGAACTGCAGGAGTATTTCCGAACTCGCCGTGAGCAGCCCCGCCACGCACGCGACGAGGTCGTCCGTCACCTCGGCGACCGCGAGTCGCGGCTCCAGATCCGCGAGCGCCGTTTTCAGGACACCGAGCGCCTCCTCGTAACGACCCGACCCCCCGCCATGAGGCTGGCCGATCACGTTGGCGAGGTCGCGCCGGATCCAGCCGAGCTCCGTCGCGATGGCGAGGCTGCCCGTGGCTTCCCGCTGGATCTCGGCGAGTTGCTTCTCCATCTCGCGCAGCAGCGCCTCGCGCTGCGGCAGGATGCCGTCGATCGTCGCGAGCCGCGTGGTCAGGTTGTTGGTGAGCGACGCCGTGACCTGGACGACGCTCTCGAGGCGTGCGTCCGCGAGCTTGCGTGCGGCCTCCGTCGACGCGCGTTCGTTCTCGGCCACCTGACGCGCCAATTCCGCCTTGGAATACTGCTCCCATGCGACGACGAGGCCCGTCGAGAGGCCGACGATCACGAGCACGGTCGCCACGACGAGAGCGCGGTTGCGCCGCACGAACTTCGCGGAGCGGTAGGTCCATGTGTCGGGCCGCGCGAGCACGGGCTCGCCCGCCACGAGACGCCTGAGGTCATCCGCGAGCATTGCCGCGCTCGGGTAGCGCCGGTGCGGCTCGACCTGCAACGCCTTGCGGACGACGGTTGCGAGGTCACCCCCGAAGTTCTTCGTCCCGCGCGTCAGCGCGCTCGGCTCAGCCTCGGCCGTGCGCATCGACTCGAACGGCCGACGGCCCTCGACGAGTTCGAACAGCATCACTCCGAGCGAGAACACGTCGCTCGCGGGGCCGAGCTCTTCGCCGCGCAGCTGCTCCGGGCTCGCGTAGTGCGGCGTCAGGATGCGGCGCTCCGTCGCGGTGCGCGACACGTCCTCGCCAGCCTTGAACAGTTTGGCGATGCCGAAGTCGAGCAGCTTGGGCGTGCCGTCGGCGGAGACGAGCACGTTCTGCGGCTTGAGGTCGCGGTGCAGCAGGCCGCGCTCGTGTGCGTGGTCGACCGCGTCGCACACGCGTGCGACGAGCTCGAGCCGCTCGTTCAGCGAGCGCGTGTGACGTTCGACGTGCTCCGCGAGCGTCAGTCCCTCGACGTACTCCATCACGAGGTACGGCCGTCCGTCCTCGGTCGAGCCGCCGTCGTAAAGGCGCGCGATGCCGGGATGTTCGAGCGCTGCGAGGGCCGCGCGCTCGCGCTCGAAACGCCGCAGCACGTCGTCGGTGTCCATGCCGCGCTTGACGAGCTTGACCGCTGCGCGCTGCGCGAAACCGCCCTCGACACGCTCGGCGAGCCACACCGTTCCCATGCCGCCTTCGCCGATGCGTCCCACGAGCTTCCACGCGCCGACGCGCATCGGCGCCGCGTCGCGCCCGAGCGCGCGGCCGAGTTCCTCGCTCGACGCGGGCTCGAGCCACGTCGCCGCACCCTCGGCTGCGAGCAACTCCTCGACCTCGCGCTGGAGTTCCGGTGCACCGGCGCAGGTCTTGGCGACGAAGGCGGCACGTTCGGACGGATCGAGGTCGAGCGCCTGCTCGAGCACCGACCTGACCCGCGACCATTCCTGCTCTGACATCCCGATTACCTCGCCGTCCATTGCACCATCAAGGCCGCACCCCGAGAATAGGGCGGGCATGGCTGCCCCCGACGCCAACGACGTCACGCGCCTCCTGCGCCGCATGGCGCAAGGCGACGAGTCCGCGCCAGCGGAGCTCCTGCCGCACCTCTACGAACAGCTGCGCGGCATCGCGGAGTTGCTGATGGCGCAACAATCGCCCTCCCACACGCTTCAGCCGACGGCGCTGGTCCACGAGGCGTGGATGCGCATGTCGGGCGGTGACTACGAGGGCCGTGAACATTTTGCCGCTGTCGCCGCGCGCGCGATGCGCAGCGTGCTCGTCGACCACGCGCGTCGCAAGCGGGCCGAAAAGCGCGGAGGTGCGGCGCTGCGCGTGCCGGCGGATCTCCTGCTCGAGCGCATCGAGGAGGAGGGCGCGGACGTGCTCGCGCTCGAGGACGCGCTCGAGCGCCTTGGCGCGCGCGACCCCGAGCTTCTGCGCATCGTCGAGCTGCGCTTCTTCGGCGGACTGTCGACCGAGGAGACCGCGCGCGTGCTCGGCATTTCGACGGCGACCCTCACCCGCTCTTGGAAGGTCGCGCGCCTCTGGCTCGCACGCGAGCTGGGCGGATAGATGGGATCTGAAGGCCGGCCTCCACGCGAGGTCGAGCTTGCGCTGCTTCCGTGGTCCGAAGGCGTTGTTGACCGACCCCGCATCACTTGGGAGGCCGACCATGAAGCGGTCTTCGACCCCGTCCGCCTCACGCCCCACGCGGTTGAGCTCGATGTCCAGGTCCTCGAAGAAGGGACTCTCGATCCCGGGGCTTCGGCCGCGACATCGCCGAACTCGGTGACGATCGGGCTCGATCTGGGCGACCGTTGCTCGCACTTCTGCGTGCTCGACGCCGGCGGTCGGCCGCTCGAGCCGGGCCGGTCGGATGCGTCGGTCGTCCTGCCGTCCACAAGGACTGGACGACTCGCCCATCGACCCGTCCGCTCCCGCAGGGCGCGGCCTTTCCGGCCCGTGGCGGGCGTAATCGGCCACGCGGCGGCTGGGCAGGGCGGCGGCGACGGGCTACCTGCGCTCGGCGGCGTCGATGCTGGCCTTGATCTCACGCCAGGAGCTGAGTCTCCGCTCATCGTGAGGCAAGTTGGCCAGCCACCACTTCAGAGCGGCATCGATGTCGGCGCGGGCGGCGGCGAACTGCTTCATGTCCCGCCGGATGCTCGCCCGCGTGGCGTAGCGGATGGCCAGATTCCGCTCATCGCGTGGGGACTGTTCCTCGCCCCACTCGATGGCCAGGTCGATGTCCTCCGCGGCCTCCGTGAGCAGCCCGAGATCCTGCCGGATGCTTGCCCGCGAGGGGTAGTCGCAGGCCAGGTCCCGCTGATTGCGTGGGGACTGTTCCTCGCCCCACTTGATGGCCCGGGCGATGT
>JBIKYW010000245.1:0-5292 GCA_044355055.1 Planctomycetota bacterium
TCGGTCCCGACTCGATCGCGTGGACTCGCTGGTGGAACGACAACAAGAAGAGCTTCGAGGTCACCAAGGAGCCGCCGAAGCTCGACGCCGCTCTACAGCGCCCGTGGGATGCCTATTGGGGGACCGGCGAGGGTGCGCGCGGCTCGCGTCGGCGCACGGGCGAGCCTGGTGCGGAGCCCGGCGGTGAGGGCGAGGGTGAAGGCGGTGGTGAGGGTGGCGGCGAAGGTCGCGGCGGCGGCAGCGGCCGTCCCGGTCGCGGTGGCCTGCCTCCGGGCGCCGGTGGGGGGCGCGGTGGACTAGGCGGCGGTGGCGGAGGAGGTCGCGGAGGCGGTGGTGGTGGTGGCCGCGGTGGCGGCTGATCGACCGGGCTCCGCGTCGTAGTTCCAACAGTGAGGCGTGCTCGCGTGCGGGCGCGCCTCACGCGCTTGGGTGCGCTGCACCCGCGCGCGGACGAGCTCTGGCGTGGCGGGGAGGTGGTAGGCCACACTGCGGATCGCGCCGCGCGACTTCGGCGTCCAGCCCAGCATGTCCCCCTCCACGACCTCGAGCCCAGCGAACGCGGCCCGTACGGTGGCGGTGTTCGTCGGGGATGTCGCGGAGGGAGCGGCCCTTGCGAAAGCCGTTGGGCGCATCGTTCCGGCCGTGCGCACGCGGCTCGCGGAGCTCACCGTGCTCGTCGGCGTCGAGCGCGAGGGACAGGAGCCGCCCGCCGAGCTGCGGGAGCTCGCCGCGCGCGACGGACTCGTGCGCTTGTGCGTCGACGTGCGTCGCTACGGGCACGGCGGTCGCCGCAAGCTGGCCTACGAATACGCGCTGGGTCACGGGTTCGAGCGCGTCGTCGTGCTGCGGCCCGACGAGCGCCACCCGCCCGAGCAGCTCGGTGCGTTGCTCGATGGTGCCGACGCGGGGGCCGAGCTCGTCATCGCCGCTCGCCGCGGCCACTCGCAGGGCGGCGGGCTCCTCAACCGCGTGCTCGGCCTCGACGTCGGTGACTACACGTCGCCCTATCGCGTGCTCTCGTGCGCGGCGCTGCGGCGCGTTCCATTCCACCAGAACAGCGACGGACGCGAGTTCGACACGGAGCTCGTGATCCAGCTGCGCGCGCTCGGGGCGCGGATGGCGAGCGTCGAGAGCGATGTGAAGCTCGATCCGACGTTTTCGCCGCTCGGCGCGCTGCGCGTCGCGCTCGGCTATCGCGCGCACCAACTGCATCTCACGCGCCGCGGACAATGGTTCGTCGACCACGACGTCCACTACACGCTCAAGTCGCACGCATCGAGCTCGCACATGCAGGCGCTCGACGCGATTCGCCCCGGTTCGCTCGTACTCGATCTCGGCTGCTCGCAGGGTCTCTTGGCGGCGCCGCTTGCGGAGAAGGGCGTGCAGGTGGTCGGCGTCGACGTGCGCGAGCCCGCGAGCGTCTCGCTGGCGCTCGCCCGCTACTACCAGCGTGACCTCGAGCAGCCGCTGGAGATCCCCGAGGGCCGTGTCTTCGACTACGTCGTGTGCTCGGACGTGATCGAGCACGTGATTCACCGCCCTGAGCTGCTCGCCAGCGTGCGACGCTATCTCAAGCCCGACGGGCGGCTCTTGATCTCGACGCCGAACATCGCGATCTGGTTCTACCGCCTCTCGCTGCTCGTGGGACGTTTCGAGTACGGCCCACGCGGGGTGCTCGACGAAACCCACGTGCACCTCTTCACTCGCGCGACCTTTCGGCGCGAGGTTGAGAACGCTGCCTTCCGCATCGTGCGCGAGCGCGTCACCGCGCTGCCGTTCGAGGTCGTGTTCGAGTCCACCGGGCGCAGCGGGCTCGTGCGCGCGATCGCGAGCTCGTACCACGCGCTCGCTCGCCTGTGGCCCGAGTTGTTCGCGTACCAGTTCTTGCTCGAAGCGGAAGTCGCGACGCTGCTCGAGCCAGAGAAGCGCTAGTTGCCCGGCGTCATCGGCACCAGCTCGCGGACGCCGACGAGCAATGCGGTGATCGGGTCGTACCCGTGGAACTTGAGCCAGATGAGCTGGTAGTCGGACCAGCTGAGCCAACACAAAAGTCCGACCGCAGCGCAGCAGATCGCGAGGCGCGTGCGCGAGCGTTCCGCGGCGAAGAGCTCCCACAACAAGAGAACGGCGAGCACCCGCAGCGGGACTTCGAGCAACGTCACATAGCGCAGGTTCTTGGTGAACGGCGCGAGGCAAATCAGTTGGCCGACGTAGACGAGCGAGAGGCCTACCGGAACGGACAGATACTCGGATTTGCGCCAGCGCCAGAGCGAAACCACCACGGCCGCGATGCCTGTGAGCGTGGCGGCGGGCGACATGAGGAGCTCGTCGATCGGATAGCGGAACCAGCCGCCCGAGCCGTAGCGAAGCGCGTAGTCGTTGGTCGCGGGCGAAAGGAGCACGATGCGCATCACGCGGTACAGCAGGATCGGACTGCCCGCTGCAACGACCCAGACGAGGATGGTCGCGATGACGGGCGCTGCGAGCACGATCAGCGTTCGCGCTACCGGGACATCGCGACCCGCTTGCCACCGCTCGACCGCAGCCCACGCAGCGAGCGGAACGGCAAGTAGCACGGCGATTTCTTTCGTCAGAATCGCAAACGTGAACGCCGCACCGAAGGCCAGCGTGCGTGCTAGGGAGCGCGGCGCTCGGACGTACTCGACGAAGAGCGCGAGGACGAGGAACTGCGAGAGGGTAATGAAGCTGTCGGTCAGCGCGTGTCGCGCGAGGCCCAAGCACAGGGTCGAGGTCGCGACGAGCGCCGTGGCGAGCAACGCGCGCGCGACGCCGAACCAGCGGCTCGCGAAGCCGTACACCGCGAGGATGAGCAGCAAGTGCGACGCGAGCGAGAGCTTCGAGAGCGCGGGCAGTGAAGCCTCGGTGGCGACACCCCACGCGGCGCTCACGACCGCGAAGCCGACGCGGCTCGGGGGCGGGAAGATGTGATGCCGCGCGTCGCCCAAGTAGTAGCGGAACAGGTCGGGGAAGGCCCCGAGGCCCTGCTCGCCCACGTCGCGCATGTACTTGAGGTAGTAGCCTTCGTCGGAAGTGGGTTGGTAGCGGACTTCGCCGAGCGTGCGCGCCAGCGCCACGCCGACGAACACGGCGAGCGCGAGCGCGACGCCCCAACCGAGGAGCTGCTGCGAGAGCGAAGGCTTCGACGAGGTCTCCATGTCCGGTTCTCTTGTACGCCAAGCAGGCACGGGGCTGCCAGCGGACCTTTTCGGTCGTAGCCTCAGGTCATGTTCGCTCGCGCAGCTTTTTCCGGCGGAGTGCTCGTGCTCGCGTTGTTCGCCGAGCAGCCGAGGCCGGTGCCTCAGGACACTCTCCCGAAGGAACTTCCACTCGTAGCGCCGCTCGGCTTCGAGAGAGCACCGGAGGCGCCGGTAGACAACGAGTTCAGCGACGCGCGCACCGCCTTGGGACGCGCGCTCTTCTTCGACCCCATTCTCTCGGGCGATCGCACGGTCGCCTGTGCGACGTGCCACCGACCCGAGTACGGCATGGCGGACAACGAGCCGCGCTCACGCGGCGTCGAAGGCAAGCTCACGAAGCGCAACTCGCCGTCGCTCTTCAATCGTGGACATGCCGAGCCGCAGATGTGGGATGGCGCGGCCGAGAGCCTCGAAGAGCAGGCGCTGATGCCGCTCGAGAACCCGGACGAAATGGCCTTGCCGATCGAGGACGCGCTCGCCCGACTTCGCTCGGACGGCGCGTACTCGAAGCACTTTCGAGATGCCTACGGCGAGCTCTCGCGTGAGTCGCTCGCCCGCGCCCTCGCGCAGTTCGTGCGGCGTCTGCAGCTCGGCGACAGCCCGGTCGATCGCTTTCGCGCCGGAGATGTCTCGGGCCTCACGGCGCAGGAGCGCACCGGCATGTGGCTCTTCGAGAGCCGTGCAGGCTGCTGGCGTTGTCACGCCGGACCGAATTTCTCGGACGAGCGCTTCCACAACACGGGCGTCGGCGTGCGTGACGGGCTGGCGGAGCCGGGCCGCGCGGCGATCAGCGGCGAGCCCCTCGATCGCGGGCGCTTCAAGACCGCCAGCCTCCGCGGGCTCGCTCAGACCGCGCCCTACATGCACGACGGCAGTCTCGCGACCCTCGAGGACGTCGTGGAGTTCTACAGCCGTGGTGGAAACGCCAACGGCTTCCTCGATCCCGAGCTGAAGCCGTTCGACGCGAGTGCGGAGGAGCGCGCAGCGCTGGTTGCGTTCCTGAAGGCCCTCTCGCGTCCCTGAAACACGGACTTTGCAGAACTTCGCGCGGAACGCCGCGGCATTCCGTGGGTTTCGGTGGTCGTCCAACTGGAGTTTTCCGCCATGAAAAAGCACCTCACGCTCGCTCTCGCCGGCCTCTTCCTCGCCCTGACTTCGGATCTCGCGCTCGCCCAAGAAGGCCGTCGCGAGGCACCGGGCACCGATGGTGCGCGCAAGGAGGCCCGCAAGGACCGCGAAGGTCGTCGCCACAGGCGTCACCGCGGTCGCCGCCAGCGCGGCGGTGAACGCCGCGACAACCTGCGGAAGTTCGCGCAAGAACAGCTGGGCATCACCGAGCAGCAGAAGGCCGCAGGCCGCGAGGCTGCGCGTCAGCTCGCTCCGATTGCAGAAGAGACTCGTACGCAGGCGCGCGAGATCGTCGAGCGTGCCCGCGCGCTGCGCGACGGCGGCGACCGCGAAGGCGCTCGCGAGTTGCTCCGCAACGAGCTTCGTCCGCTGCTCGAAGCTGCGCGCGACCGCGCGCTCCCGATCACACGTCCGCTCATCGACGGGCTTTCGCAAGAACAGCGCGCGAAGATCGAAGAGCATCTGCAGCGCCGCGGCCGCAGCTTCGACGCGGATCGCGCTGCCGCTCGCCTTGCGTGGCGGCTCTCGCGCCGGCGCTGAGCCTTCGCTCTTTCCACACAATCGCCCCGCTCGCGCATCACGACGCGCGAGCGGGGCGAGCTTATTCTCGAAGCGCCGCTAGTAGTTCTTCGGAAACATCCGCCGCTCGACGGCCTCGATCACGATGTGCAGCACCTTGATGTGCACTTCTTGAATGCGATCCGAGGTCTGCGCCAGCGGAACGATGATCGGAATATCGACGAGCGTCGCGAGCTTGCCGCCGCCCTTGCCGAGCAGCCCGACGACGCGGACCCCGCGCTTGTGCGCCTCTTCGACGGCGCGCAGGCAGTTGGGCGAGTTGCCCGACGTCGACATCATGACGAGCAAGTCGCCGGGCTTGCCGAGTGCTTCGACTTGGCGCGCGAAGACCTCGTCGAAGCCGAAGTCGTTCGCGATGCAGGTGAGC
>JBIKYW010000137.1:0-7621 GCA_044355055.1 Planctomycetota bacterium
GCCTGCTGCGCCCGCTGAGCAAGACCGGCGGTCGCAACAACCACGGCCACCAGACCGCTCGCAACATCGGCGGCGGCAACAAGCGGATGTACCGCGTGGTGGACTTCAAGCGCAAGAAGGACGGCGTTCCGGCCAAGGTCGTGTCGGTGGAATACGACCCGAACCGCTCGGCCAACATCGCTCTCCTGCACTACGCCGACGGCGAGAAGACCTACGTCCTCGCTCCCGTCGGTCTGCAGGTCGGCGCAACGCTGATGAACGGTGACAAGGCCGACCCCAACGTCGGCAACTGCCTGCCGCTCTCTCTGATCCCCGTCGGTCTCGAGATCCACAACATCGAGCTGCAGGAAGGTCGCGGCGGCCAGATGTGCCGCACCGCCGGAACCGCAGCTCAGCTCACCGCCAAGGAAGGCGAATGGGCCATCCTGCTGATGCCGTCGGGCGAAGTGCGCAAGGTTCACTTGCGCTGCCGCGCCACGATCGGCCGCATCGGCAACCTCGACTGGCAGAACGTGTCGATCGGCAAGGCCGGTCGCCACCGCCACATGGGCCGTCGCCCGCACGTCCGCGGCACGACCATGAACCCCGTCGACCACCCGCTCGGTGGTGGTGAAGGCCGCACCAAGGGCGGTCGCCATCCCTGCAACTTCAAGGGTCTGAAGGCGAAGGGCCTGAAGACGCGCAAGAAGAATCACCCGACCGACCGCTTCATCGTCCGCAGCCGGCACAAGGTCTAGGAGAGCTGATCCATGAGCCGCAGCCTGAAAAAGGGCCCGTTTGTCGATGCGAAGCTGCTGAAGAAGGTGGCCAAGCAGATCAAGTCGGGCAAGAAGGAGCCGATCACGACGTGGTCGCGCTCGTCGACGGTCACGCCTGAGTTCGTCGGGATGACCTTCCTCGTTCACAACGGTCGCCACCACCACAAGGTGTTCATCACCGAGGACATGGTCGGCCACAAGCTCGGCGAGTTCGCTGCGACCCGCGTGTTCAAGGGTCACACGAACAAGAAGGAAGCCGAGAAGGCCACTTCCGCTCCGGGAGCCTGATCCATGGTCGATACCAAGACGTTCATGGCGAAGCACCGCTTCGCCCGCATCACGGCGCGCAAGGCCCGCTTGATCGCGGACTTGATCCGCGGCCGCGGCGTCAACGAGGCCCTCGAAGTGCTGCAGTTCCAGCACAAGCGTGCGGCCGAGTACTACAGCAAGCTCGTGCGCTCCGCGATGGCCAACGCCGGCCACAACGACGAGGGCGTCAACGTCAACGCGCTGGTGGTCAAGGACTGCCGCGCCGACGACGGTCCGATGCTGCAGGGCCGCATGCGGTTCCGCCCGGGTCCGCAGGGTCGCGCCATGCCGTTCAAGAAGATGACCGCGCACCTCACGGTCGTTCTCAGCGAAGTCGAGGGCGGCAGCCGCAAGCGCCGCGGGTCCAAGAAGTCGAAGGAAGCGTGAGATGGGCCAGAAAGTTCACCCGACCGGTTTCCGCCTCAACAGCATCGAGCCCTGGCGCTCGCGCTGGTACGCCCGCAAGCAGGACTTCGGCAAGCTCCTGATCCAGGACGATCAGATCCGCAAGGCGATCGCCAAGGACTTCAAGGGTGCCGGAATCCCGCGCGTCGAGATCGAGCGCACCGCGGACGCCGTCAACGTGATCGTCCACACGGCGCGCCCTGGCGTGCTCGTCGGTCGCAAGGGCGCCCGCGTCGACCAGCTCAAGGAAGCGCTCCAGAAGCTCGCCGGTCAGACCGTGCACCTCACGGTGCGCGAGATCAAGCGCCCCGAGCTCGAGTCGACCCTCGTCGCCGAGGTGATCGCCGAAGCGCTCGAGAAGCGCATGGCGTTCCGCCGCGCGATGAAGAAGGCCATCCAGTCGACCATGCAGGCCGGAGCCAAGGGCTGCAAGGTGGAGTTGAACGGTCGCCTCGGCGGCGCGGAAATGGCCCGTCAGGCCAAGGACCGCGAAGGCCGCGTGCCCCTCTCGACCTTGCGCGCCAACGTCGACTACGGCACCGCCCTCGCCAAGACCACCTACGGTGTCATCGGCATCAAGGTGTGGATCTACAAGGGCGACCTCGAGCCGGGCCAGAAGCTCGACTACCAGCAGCAGTCGGGCGTCGCTCCCCGCGGCGAAGGCACGGGCCAGCGCTCTCCGCGCCGTGGCCGTATCTCGCGCGAGTCCCTCGCTCCCCAGACCGGCGCCTAGGAGACCTGAACCATGGCGATGCAACCCAACCGTACCAAGTTCCGCAAGGTGCACCGTGGCCGCATCCGCGGCACCGCCACCGCCGGTCACCGCGTCGCCTTCGGCGACTTCGGTCTGCAGTCTCTCGACGCAGCGTGGATCAGCGGGCGTCAGATCGAAGCCGGCCGTGTGGCGTGCTCGCGCGCCATCGGCGGTCAGGGCAAGATCTGGATCCGCGTCTTCCCGCACAAGCCGATCTCCGCGAAGCCCGCGGAGACCCGAATGGGTACCGGCAAGGGCGAGCCGGAGTTCTGGGCCGCGGTGATCAAGCCGGGCACCATCCTGTTCGAGCTCGGCGGCGTCACCGAGGACAAGGCCAAGCTCGCGTTCAAGCGCATCGCTCACAAGCTTCCCATCAAGGTGAAGATGGTGAAGCGTCTGCCGACGACCTGATCGCGCCGCAGCAACCACTTCACGCGATTCACCGGAGCAACTAGGAAGACCATGAAGATCGACGAGATCCGCGGCAAGACCGACGGCGAGCTCGAGTTCGAGCTGAAGAACCTCGAGAAGGAGCTCTTCGGCCTGCGCTTCAAGGCGTCCACCGAGCACTCGGCCAACCCCTCGCGCATCAGCGAGGCGCGCCGCGCCGTGGCCCGCATCAAGACCATCCTGCACGAGCGTGCGAGCAAGATCCGCGGACAGGAGCCGCGCTAGTCCATGACCGAGCAAACCAACACCACCGCGGGCGCCGAGTCCGCGGGCCGCGTCGGCCGCCGCACCATGGTCGGCACCGTGGTCTCGACCAAGATGGACAAGACCATCGTGGTCCAGATCGAGCGCATGTACCGCCACCCGAAGTACGGCAAGTACATCCGTGAGCGCAAGCGCTACCACGTCCACGCCGAAAACGGCGCGGCGAAGATGGGGGACACGGTCGAGATCATGTCGACCCGTCCCATGAGCAAGCTCAAGCGCTGGCGTCTCGTCAGCGTGGTCGCGGCGGCCGTCGACCGCGGCGCCGAAGTCCAAGACATCGCCAAGCTCTGAGGTTGACCCATGATCCAGATGCAGACGTTCCTGGACGTCGCCGATAACACCGGCGCCAAGCGTGTCCAGTGCATCAAGGTGCTCGGCGGTACCCACCGCCGCGTGGCCGGGCTCGGCGACATCGTCGTCGTGGCCGTCAAGAAGGCTCTGCCGAGCTCGGATGTGAAGGCCGGCTCCGTGGCCAAGGGCGTGATCGTGCGCACCCGCAAGGCGACCCGTCGCGAAGACGGCACCTACGTGCGCTTCGACCGCAACGCGATCGTGCTGATCGACGCCGAGAACAACCCCAAGGGCACGCGCATCTTCGGTGCGGTTGCACGCGAGCTTCGCGAGCGCAACTTCATGAAGATCATCTCGCTCGCTCAGGAGGTCGTCTGATGGCCCTGCACGTGAAGAAGGGCGACACCGTCAAGGTCCTGTCGGGCAACGACAAGGGCAAGCAGGGTGTCGTCAAGGAAGCCTTCCCGCGCGAGTGCCGCGTGATCGTCGAAGGCGTCAACCTGCGCTGGAAGCACAAGAAGCCGACCGCGCAGAACCAGAAGGGCCAGCGCGTGCAGGAAGAGTGCTCGATCCATGCGAGCAACGTGGCGCGCGTCGACGGGGCTGCGAAGCCCGCGGCCAAGAAGTCCAAGAAGGCGGCCAAGTAGCGGCCCAGTCAGAGACTCGAGAACCCCTATGGCACCCCGTCTCAAGGAAAAGTACGCCAACGAGGTCAAGGCGAAGCTGCGCGAGCGCTTCTCCATCACCAATGACCACGCGGCGCCGCGTCTCGTGAAGATCGTCGTCAACATGGGCATCGGCAAGGCCGTGGAGAACAAGGCCCGCGCCGAAGCCGCCGCCAAGGACATGGCGATGATCACCGGTCAGACCCCGACCATCCGCAAGTCGCGCGAGGCGATCAGCGCCTTCAAGCTGCGCGAGAACATGCCGATCGGCTGCGCGGTCACGCTGCGCGGCGACCGCATGTGGGAGTTTGCGGACCGCCTGATCTCGATCGTCCTTCCGCGTATCCGCGACTTCCGCGGCGTGAAGGACCGTCTCGACGGCCGCGGCAACTACACGCTCGGCCTCGCAGACCAGACCGTGTTCCCGGAAATCGAGCTCGACAAGATCGAGTTCGCCCAGGGAATGGACATCACCTTCGTCACGACGGCCGGCACCGACGAGCGCGGTTACCACCTGCTCAAGGAACTCGGCATGCCGTTCGTCCAGAAGGAAGCCGCTAAGAAGAAGAAGACTGCCGAGGTGAGCTAGAGCCATGGCCAAGACCTGTCTCGTCATCAAGAGCAAGCAGACGCCGAAGTTCTCAAGTCGGCGCTACTCCCGCTGTGGCATCTGCGGCCGCCCGCGTGCCGTGTACCGCAAGTTCGGCATTTGCCGCATCTGCCTGCGCGAAAAGGCGCTCAAGGGCGAGATCCCCGGCATGCGCAAGGCGTCGTGGTAGGAGCAACCGTCCAATGATGACCGATCCGATCGCAGACCTCCTGACCCGCGTGCGCAACGGCAATGCCGTCGGCGCCAAGACGGTGTCCATGCCCGCTTCCCGCATCAAGGTGGGCGTGGCTCAGATCCTCAAGGAAGAGGGCTTCGTCGACTCGTACGAAGTGGCCGAGGGCGCCCCCTCGAGCACGCTCACGATTCGGCTGAAGTACGGCCCCGACGGCGAAAAGGTGATCCGCAAGATCGAGCGGATCTCCAAGCCGGGCTGCCGCGTGTACAGCAACGCCAAGGACATCCCGTCCGTGCTGCGCGGGCTGGGCGTCTACATCCTCTCGACCAACCAGGGCATCGTGTCCGACCGCACCGCGCGCAAGATCAACGCGGGCGGTGAGGTCCTCTGCAAGGTGTACTAGCCATGTCGCGCGTAGGAAAGCAGCCGGTGGTCATCCCCTCCGGCGTCCAAGTCGAGGTCAAGGACGGCCACGTCCACGTCAAGGGCCCCAAGGGAGCCAACAGCTTCCCCGTGCGCTCGGACGTGAAGGTTTCGACCGACGGCAAGCACGTCACGGTCGAACGCACCAACGAAGGTCGCGAGTCCCGCGCCATGCACGGGACCATGCGCGCGCTCGTCGCGAGCATGATCGAGGGCGTCACCAAGGGCTACCAGAAGGAGCTCGAAGTGGTGGGCGTCGGCTGGAACGCCGCCGTCGCTGGCCGCAAGGTCGTTCTCTCGGTGGGCTTCTGCAAGCCCATCGAAGTGCATCTCCCCGAGGGCGTCAACGCCAACTGTCCGACCAACACGCTGATCGTGCTCACCGGCTACGACAAGCAGAAGGTCGGCATGACCGCCTCCCGCATCCGCTCGACCCGCAAGCCCGAGCCCTACAAGGGCAAGGGTGTGCGCTACAGGGGCGAGTACGTCCGTCTCAAGGCCGGTAAGAGCTTCGGTAGCTGATCATGAAGGCCACGCACGTCAAGCAGGGGCGCCGTCAGCGCCGCAAGTGGCGCGTCCGCGCCAATATCCGCCGCACCACGAGCCTCCCCCGGCTCTCGGTCAACCGTTCCGTCAAGCACATCTCCGTGCAGCTGATCGACGACGTGAAGGGCTGCACCCTGTGCGCCGCCACCACGACGTCGAAGGCCATGGCCGAGGCGCTCAAGGGCAAGAACAAGTCCGACCGCGCCCGCGTCATCGGTGCCGAGATCGCCAAGAAGGCGCTCGCGGCGGGTGTCACGGCCGTCGTGTTCGACCGCGGTTCGGCGCGTTTCCACGGGCGCATCAAGGCGCTCGCGGACGCGGCCCGCGAAGCCGGCCTGAAGTTCTAAGAGCCACGAGCGAGCAAGGAAGCACATGGAAGGCATTCGTTATCTCGATATCCGCGAAGTCGAGCAGCTCTCGACGCTCTCGGAAGTGCTCGTCCGCATCAACCGCTGCGCCGTGGTGGTCAAGGGCGGTCGTCGCTTCTCGTTCGCCGCGCTCCAAGTGTGCGGCAACCGCGACGGCGTCGTCGGCCTCGGCTACGGCAAGGGACCGCAGGTCCCCGGCGCGTTGGAGAAGGCGGCTCGCGATGGTCGCAAGCACCTGATCCGCGTCCCCGTCACCGACGGCGGCACGATCCCGCACGAAGTCGAGGCCACCTTCGGTGCCTCGCGCGTGCGCCTGATTCCGGCCACGCCCGGTACGGGCATCATCGCCGGTGCGTCGGTGCGCGCCGTCTGTGAGATGGCCGGCATCAAGAACATCCTCACGAAGTCCTACGGCTCGACCAACCCGGTGAACGCGGTCAAGGCCGCCCTCGCCGCGCTGGCCCAGCTCCGCACCCGCGAGACGATCCGCGAGCTGCGCGGCGTCGAGGTCTGATTCACCTCTCCAACCACCTTCCCGACGGAAGACAGCGATGAACCTCAAGACGGTCCAGGACAAGGGCATCAAGCACCTGCAGCGCAAGCGCGTGGGGCGCGGTATCGGCAGCGGCCTCGGCAAGACGTCGGGTCGCGGTCACAAGGGTTGGGGCGCCCGCTCGGGCACCAGCCGCCGCCCCGGCTACGAAGGTGGTCAGATGCCGATCTACCGCCGCGTGCCCAAGCGTGGCTTCACGAACGCTCGCTTCCGCGTCGACTACACCGTGGTCAACGTCGAGACGCTGAATGCGTTCGAGGACGGCGCGACGGTCAACTTCGAGGCCATTCTCGCTCGCGCGCTCGCCTCGAAGGACGCGCCGCTGCTCAAGATCCTCGGGTCGGGCGAGCTGAAGAAGCGCCTGACGGTGCACGCTGAGAAGTTCAGCGCCAGCGCCAAGGACAAGATCGAAAAGGCGGGCGGCACGGTCGTCGTGCTCGCCACCGAGACCTGCGCCGCGGAGGGGCAGGCCTAGTGGAGAACCAAGGCGGCGCCCTCCAGCTGCTCAAGGTTCCCGAGACGAGGCAGCGAATCCTCGTCACGCTCGGGCTCCTTCTGGCCTACCGGCTCGGCTTCCAAGTGCCGATCCCCGGTATGTCGCCGACGTTCCTGCGCGAAGCCGCGCAGCAAGCGAACCAGAGCGTGTTCGGTCTGATGAACGCCTTCTCGGGCGGTGACATCGGCCGCACGTCGATCTTCTCGCTCGGCATCATGCCGTACATCTCGGCCTCGATCATCTTCTCGATGCTCTCGAAGGTCAGCCCGAAGATCGAGGCGATCGCCAAGGAAGGTCCCTCGGGTCAAAAGCGCATCAACCAGTGGACGCGTCTGCTCGCGGTCCCCATCGCACTGATTCAGGCGCTGTTCGTGTACACGGGCGTGTTCCTTCAGTCGCCCAACATGATCGACTCCAGCATCGGCGCCGGAATCGGTCTCGCGCTGGTCGTCATGCTGTCGCTGACGGCGGGCGCCATGTTCTGCATGTGGGTCGGCGAGCTGATCACCGAGTACGGCATCGGCAACGGCGCCTCGCTGATCATCATGGCG
>JBIKYW010000138.1:0-7593 GCA_044355055.1 Planctomycetota bacterium
GCCTGCGCCAGACACAGAAAGAGCAATTCCGGAATCATTTTTCGAGTGTCTCCAGCCGATCCGCATCGCCGCCCGAGAAGCGCAGGAACCAAAGGAGCGTCATCTTCCACGCCGCCGGAGTGCTCTCCCGCGAGAACAGGCCGAAGAGGAGCGAGAACGACGTCGTGTCGCGCGCACGCTCGAAACGCACCACGAGCGGGATGGAGAACTCCTTGAGTTCCTGTGCACGGCGCGAGAGCGGCACGCGCACCGAAGTTACGGCAGCGCCGCGCACGACTTCGAGCTCCAACGCCGAGCCCTCCTTCGCGGAACGGATCGCATCGAGCAGCACCTGCGGATGCCCCACTTCGCGGCCGTCGACCGCGCGCACCAGATCCCCGTAGCCGATACCGGCGCCGCGCCACGGACTCTCGCGCGTCAGACCGACGACGACGGCGCCGCCACCGGTTCCGAGCGCCGCAGCGCGCGCCTCGACCTCGGTCGCGCCTCGGACGACCACGCCGACGCGACGTTCCTCGCGCAGGCGCTCGACGGCCACACGCCCCGCCGCGTGAACGCGCGCGACGGTCTCGATGCGGAACACTCGCTCGGAACCGGCGCGATCGACGATCAGCGCGAGCGGCACTCCAGGCTCGGTTTCGAGCTCGATCCGCCGCCAGTCGCTCGGCCAGTGAAGGGCTGTGGTCTGCGCGGCGCGCACTTCGAGCACGAGGTCGCCCACTTCCAGTCCGGCCGCATCCGCGGGAGAGTTCTCGACGACTCCGGTCACCACCACGCCCTCGGGCTCGCCCGAGAGTTCCTCGAGCGAGGTGCGCGAGTCACCGACGACGAGCCCCGTGAACGCGCCCTTGGGAAGCGCGAGGCGCGCTGCCTCGTCCGCAGGCTCGCCCATGAGCTCCAAAGGCTCCTCCATCGCGGCGAGCGGCGGCGGAGTGCTCGCAGGCTGCGCGGACTTGCAGGACGCGAGCGAGGCGAGAAGGAGCAGCGGGAGAAGCTTCATGGAATGGGGCGACGCGCGAGAAGCGCGACCGAGAACGAGAAGCAGGCGAGTGCCCAAAGGAGAGGAACGCCGACGTCTTGCGGCAAGAAGCCGGCGACGACGGCTCCGTGCTCGAAGGTCGAGTTGCTGATGCCCTGCGCGCGATCGGCGAGAAAGTGCAGGAAGGACGTGTCGCCGAGCGGACTGGGGAGGTAGGCGGAGAGCAGCGAGCCCTCGACGCCCGCACCGCGCAGAACGCCGCGCACGAGGTCGAGCGCGAACGCGGAGCCGAAGGCCAGGCCGAGCGCGGCGGCCGCGGCGCGCGCGAACGTGCCCGCGAACAGACCCAAACCGAAGTAACCCGCGAGCGCGGCGAGTGGCACGAGCACCGCGCGCTGCAGGTCGGGACGAAGCTCCTCTGCGGCGACGAGAGGAAACTCCTGGCCGTTGGGCAGGATCTCGACCAAGTCACCGAAGCCGAAGAACGCCGCGGACAGTCCCAGCGCGGACGCCGCGAGCAGCGCATAGGAGCCCACGAGCAGCACGAGGCCCGCGAGTGCCTTGCCGGCGAGAACTTCGAAGCGAGTCTGCGGTCGCAGCAGCACGTGGCGCAGCGTGTTGCGAGCGAGCTCGCCCGCGACCATCTGACTTGCGATGCCCGCAAGCGCGAGCGCCAACAGCGGCAGACCCGTCGCGAGCGCTTTGGCGCTCGTGCCAAAGCCCGTGATCGCCGTCGCGCTCGCGAGCTCGCCCGCGGCCACGCGCGCGGCATCGGCCGCCGCGCGGCTGCGCTCGAGCAGCACGGTCCCTGCCGCGGCCGCCGCTGGCAGCGCGAGCAGGAGCGGGACCGCGGGTCGCGCGCACAGACGCGACAGCTCGTAGCGCAGCGTTCGGAAAATCGGCGCAGGCGCAGCGCGACGCTCGGTCGGCGCAGCGACTTCGAGCGGCGCATCCTTCGCCTCGACCGGCGCGAGGATGCGCTCGCCGCGCGCATAGCGCAGGTAGATTTCCTCGAGCGACGGCGGACGCGCACCGAAGCGCACGAGCTCCAGCCCCGAACCGACGATCTTGCGCGCGACCTCTCCGCTCGTGCGCCCGCCCAAATCGAGTTCGAGGCCCCCCGTCGCGAGCGACTTCGCGCCGACCTGCAGGTCCGCGAGCAACGCCAGCGCGCGCGCATCGTCGGACGTCGCGAGCTCGAAGCGACCGGGCGATGCCGCGAGCAGGTCCGCCGTGAGAGCCTCGACCACGAGCTTGCCGCGGTGCATCACGCCGACGCGATTGCACAGGTCGGCGAGTTCGTGCAACTGATGGCTCGAGATCAGGATGCTCGCGCCCTCTTCGCGCTGGATGCGCCGCAGCATCTCGCGCATCTCCGCGATGCCCTGCGGATCGAGCCCGTTGGTCGGCTCGTCGAGCAACACGTAGGCGGGCTTGCCGAGCAGCGCTTGGGCGATGCCGAGACGCTGGCGCATGCCTTGAGAGAACACCGCCACCGGCTTGGCGCCTGTGTGCGCGAGGCCGACGAGGTCGAGCAAGCGCGCGACCTCGGCGCGCGCGGCCTGTGTCGAAAGTCCTTGGAGTCGCGCGAGCAACGTCAGGTCCGCGCGTCGAAGCCATCGACGATCACGCGCCCAGAGTCGGCGCGCTGGAGCCCGAGCGCGATGCGCATCGCCGTCGTCTTGCCCGCGCCGTTGTGGCCGATGAAGCCATAACAATCGCCCGGGCGCACATGGATCGACACCGAGTCGAGTGCCAGCTGCTCACCGAAGCGGCGCGTGACGGAGACGAGTTGCAGTCCCATGGGACCGCTATCCCACAGACCCTGCGGCGAAATGCAAGCTCGCACGGGCACCGGAGAGCCGATTCACCCGCCCTTTGCGGGAGCGAGCAGCCCGCGTGCATCGCGCACCGCGGATGCCTATACTCCGAGCGTCTCGCCCCCGCGTCCCGCCGCCCTAGGATCCACCTTGAATCTGCGCGTCCTGCACGTTGGCCTCGGTCCCCTCGGCCTGCGCATCCAAGCCGACCTCCTGACCCGCGCTCTCGGCTCGACGGTGGCCGCCGTCGATCCGGCGCCGGGCATCGCCGGAAAGCTGCTGTCCGAGCTGGTGCCGGGAGCGCCGCCCGTGCGTGTTCTCGCCAGCCTCGACGAGCTCACGCCCTCGACTGCGATCGACGTCGCGCTCGTGACCACCAGCTCGGATCTGCGCAAGTGCGCTCCGACCTTCAAGGCGCTGCTCGCGCGCGGCATCCCCTGCGTCTCGACCTGCGAGGAGCTGATCTACCCGTGGCTGCGGCACCGCGAGCTCTCGGACGAGCTCGACCGCTGCGCGAAGGAAGGCAGGGCGCAGCTCCTCGGCACCGGCGTGAACCCCGGATTCCTGATGGACGCACTGCCGGTCTTCGCGACGGCCGTGTGCAATCGAGTCCGTTCACTGTCGGTCTTCCGCGTGCAAGATGCGACTCCGCGCCGCGTACCGTTCCAGAAGAAGATCGGTGCGGGCCTCGACCGCGCGGGCTTCCAAAAGGGCATCGAAGAAGGCTGGCTGCGCCACGTGGGGCTCGGCGAGTCTCTGCACTTTTGCGCGCAGTACTTGGGCTTCGAGGTCCAGAGTTGGAGCGAGACGATCGAGCCCGTGGTCGCGACCCGCGAGCTCGACTGCAAGCTCGGCAAGATCGCCGTCGGCCAGTGCGCGGGCGTGCGCCAAGTCGCCGTCGGCATCGTCGACGGAAAGCCGCTGCTGCGCTACGAGTTCCAAGCGGCGATCGGCCAGAGCGACCCGCACGACCGCGTGCTCCTCGACAGCGATCCGCCGCTCGACCTCGTCGTCAAGGGCGGTGTCCACGGCGACGTGGCGACGTCCGCGATCGCCTTGAACGCCCTGCGTCCGATCGTCTCGGCCGCGCCCGGACTGCACACCATGGCGACGGTGCCGATGCTCTCGTGCTCCGACGCGGGCGCCCGACGCCGCTGAGCCACGATGGCGCGTCTGCCGATCGAGTCGAGCCAGAGCTGTCGAGTGGTCCTCGACGGCCGCGAGCTCGACTATTTCGGCGGCTGCGGCTACCTCGCGCTCGCCCACCATCCGCGCGTCGTCGATGCGCTGCGCGCGGGAGCGCTCCAGCACGGAGTGAGCGCAGGCGCGTCGCGTGAAACGACCGGGAACACGCGCACTCACGAGCGCTTGGAGTCCGAGCTCGCGCAGGTTTTCGGCTGCGAAGCCGCGCTGCTCTTGCCGGAGGGCTACACGGCCAACCTCGCCGCGGCGCAGTCTCTCGCCGTCGATCACGCCGTCGCGCTCGTCGACGAGCGCTCGCATCCGAGCTTGTTCGACGCCGCGGCGCTGGCCCGACTCGAGACTCAGCGTGTGCCGCATGCGGACATCCGCGCGCTGCGCCGCGCCCTCGACGCGTGCGGCAGTCGACGCGCGGTCCTCATGACCGACAGCGTCTTTCCGTCCCGCGGGGTGATCGCTCCGCTGCGCGAGTGGTCGGAGCTCGCGCTCGGATATTGCGCCACGCTCCTCGTCGACGACTGCCATGGAACGGGCGTCCTCGGATCCAGCGGTCGCGGCGCGCTCGAACACGCTGGCATCGGAGGCGAGCACGTGCTGCTGACGTCGACGCTCTCCAAAGCTCTCGGCTGCTACGGCGGATTCCTCGCGGGCAGCGCCGATCGCGTCGCCCGAGCGCGCGCGGTCTCCCATGTGTACGTGGGCACGACGCCGATCCCTCCGGCTCTCGCAGAGGCCGCGCGGGTCGCGCTCGACGTGGCCTTCGGCTCGGGCGAGTTGGTCGCACAGCTGCGCGCCAATCTCGCGGTGATGCGCGCGGGACTCGCGCGCCTTGGGATCGCCTGCGGAAGCGAAGAACTGCCCGTGTTCGCCTTCGCGCTCGACACGGCGGAAGCGATGAAGGCTCTCGAAGCCAAGCTACTCGACGAGGGCATCCTCGCACCCTACATCCGCTACCCGGGCGGACCGCCGGAAGGCAACTTCCGCATCGTGATCAGCGCGGGACACTCGCTCGTGCAAATCGAGCGCCTACTCGACGCACTGTCCCGTCTGCGCAGCGGGGTGGAATGAAGCCTCGCTCGCTCTCGGATGCGCTGCTCCAAGAGCTCGCGCGCGAGCATGGAACGCCGCTCTTCGTGTACGACGCGGCCGTGCTGCGCGCGCGCGCGAGAGAACTGCTCGACCTGCGCAGCCAACGCGGTCGTGCCTTCGACGTGGTGCGCTATGCGCAGAAGGCCAACCCCAACCTTTCGGTCTTGCGCATCCTGAAGGACGAAGGCTGTCGCGTCGACGCCGTCTCCGCGGGCGAACTGAAGCGTGCGCTCTCGGTGGGATTTTCGGCGCGCGACGTGCTCTTCTGCGCGGACCTCTTCGATCGCGACGCACTCGAGCTCGTCGCACGCGAACCGTTCCAGCTGAACGCCGGATCGCCGTTCATGCTCGAGCAGTACGCCCGCGCGAACCCGCCTCGACGCGACATCGTGCTGCGCGTGAACCCCGGCTTCGGCCACGGCCACGACCGCAAGGTCAGCACGGGGGGCGAGCATTCGAAGCACGGCATTTGGCACGCGGACCTGCCCGCCCTCGCGCGCGAGGCGCGCGCGCTCGGCCTCGACGTGGTGGGCTTGCACGTCCACATCGGCTCCGGGTCCGACCTTGAGCACCTCTCGCGCGCCGCGCGCGCTCTCGTCGAAGCCGCGACCCACTTCGCGCCGACGTTGCGCTCGCTCTCGGCGGGCGGCGGCTTGCCCATCCCCTACCGCGCGGGCGAGCCGCGCTTCGACCCTGCGCCGCTGCTCGATGTCTGGGACAGTGCTCGCAGCACGCTCGAGCAACGCTTGGGCCGCGCCCTCTCGCTGGAGCTGGAGCCAGGTCGCTACCTCGTCGCCGAAGCCGGCGTCTTGCTCGCGACCGTGTGCGGCGTGAAGTCCGCCGGCGGGACCGAGTACATCCTCGTCGATGCCGGATTCCACAACCTCGTGCGCCCCGCCATGTACGGCGCGCACCATGAGATCTCGGTGCTCGGTCGCGACGCAGGGGCGCGCGCGTCGTTCGCGGTCGCGGGCCCCTTGTGCGAGAGCGCGGACGTGTTCACCCAAGGCAAAGGCGGCGTCCTCGAGCCGCGCCCCCTGCCCCGTCCAGTCGTCGGAGACTTGGCTTGTTTCCACGATTCGGGCGCCTACGCGGCGGCGATGGGCAGCAACTACAACTCGCAGTTGCTCGCGGCCGAAGTCATGGTCCACAATGGGCGGGCACGCGTGGTGCGCCCGCGCCAGACGTGGGAAGAACTGCTGCGACCCGAACTGGACTCCTTGGAATGAACTTCCGCACGCTCGTCCTCGGCGCTCTCCTCCTCGCCCCCAGCGCACACGCTCAGGCTCAAGCTCCCGCGGCCCCCGAGGCGGCCGCAGAGGACACCCGCGCGCTGCGCCTGTTCGTGGCGGGTCGGGACGCGTGGCTCGCCGACGCCGCCAAGTCGTCCGATGGAACGACAAAGGCCGAGCTCGAGGAGCGCGCCGCGCGACTGAGCAAGGTCCTCGCAGAAGCGAGCGACCTGCGTGCGCAGGTCTTGATCGGCGAGCTGGTCGAACGCGACGGCAAGCCGGTGCTCGTGCAGCACAGCTGGCGCGCCGACGCGCAGTACTTCTATCCCGCGAGCACCGTCAAGCTGCTCGCTGCGGTCGCGGCGCTGGAACGCATGCGCGAGTTGCAGCGCGGTCCCGCTCCCAAGCTCGACGCCGACACGCCGCTCGCGTTCTGGCCGCCCCGGCGCGGCGGTGCGATCGTCGCGCAGGACTCGGACAACGTCACCGACGGCAAGCTCACGCTGCGCCATCTCGTGCGCGAGGCCCTCGTCGTGTCCGACAACGAGTCGTTCAATCGGCTCTACGAATTCACGGGACACGACCGCCTCAACAAGCTCATGTGGGACGCGGGACTCGAGTCGGTCCGCATCACCCACCGCCTCAACGTCAAGGTCTCGATCCTCGAGAACCGGCGCACGCCTTCGATCGAGCTGCGTCTTCCCGAGGGCGTCGTGCGGCTCGCGGAAGAGAATGGAACGCTCGAGCTCGCCAACGTCGACGACCGCGACGGCGTGATGGTGGGCAAGGGGCGCATGGAGGACGGTGACCTCGTACCCGGCCCGATGTCGTTCATCGCCAAGAGCCGCGTGAAGCTGCGAGACTTGCAGGTTGCGCTCGCGCGCGTCGTGCGCCCGGACCTGACGTTCGACGGCAAGCCCTTCGACCTCGGCGAGCCCGAGCGCGCGCTGTTGCTCGAGGCGCTCTCCCAATACCCCGGCGACTCGGCGAATCCGCGCTGGGACCGCACGAAGTATCCCGACGACTACGTGAAGTTCTATCTGCCGGGTGCGAGCCGCGTGGTGCCCAAGGAGTCGCTGCGCATCTACAACAAGGTCGGCTTGGCCTACGGCTTTGCGATCGACAATGCCTACATCGTCGACCAGCGCAGCGGACGCGGATTTTTCCTCGCGAGCGCGATCTACGCCAACTTCGACGGCGTGCTGAACGACGACAAGTACGACTACGAGTCGTTTGCCCTGCCGTGGATGAGCGACGTGGCCGAGCTCTGCGC
>JBIKYW010000139.1:0-7557 GCA_044355055.1 Planctomycetota bacterium
TACTTGCCGGGTGCGAGCGGCCCGACGCGCTGCTCGCGACTCGAGAGGCGTCCGGCCTGCAGGTCTTCGAGGAGCTGTGCGAGCGAGAGCAGGCCGTTGACCTGCCGCCCCTCGTCGTCGAGCACCGTCACCGACGCCTCGACCTCGCTGCCGTCCTCGTTCGTGACGCTGACGAGCAGCATCGTTCCCGCGCCGAGCGCGAGCTCGACCTTCGCCGTCGTGTTCGAGTCGACTCGCACGGCTTCGCGCTCGGGACTCGCGAGTCCGCCCTTGCGCGCGGAGAACACGTAGTCTCCAGGTTCGAGCCCTTCGCAGGTGAATCGTCCCGCTTCGTCCGTGGCCAGCATCGAGAGTCGCTCGAGCGGCCGACCGGCGCTGTCCCGCACGAAGATCGCCGCGTCGCCCGTCGGGGCTCCCGCGGAGTCGCGCACGATGCCGGTGACGGTTCCGGGACGCTGAAGACGGAAGTCGACGCCCTCGGTGCGTTGACCGCGGCCCACGCGAACGTCCTCGCGCACCTGACGACCTGCGCGCGCCGTTCCGCCGAGCATGCCACCGAGTGGTGCGCCGCCCGCTGCCACCGTGTACGAGCCTTCCGCCAACCACACGAGCTCGTAGCGTCCCTCGGAGTCGGTCTCGACCTCTGCGTAGTTGTCACTGAACGCCGTACCGAGCTTCACTGGCCCCGACACCGAGAGCGTGACGCGCGCGCCGACCGCGGGCGCGCCCTCGGAGTCGCGCACGAGTCCGGCGATCGATCCGATCGGCAGCTCGAAGGTGTGCGAATACGCCGCACCTTCTGGGACGTCGATGCTCTGCGAGATCGATTGCTGCTGCCCCGCAGCCCCGGGCTTTTGCAGGGACACCAAATACGAGCCCGGGCCATCGAGCGTCGCACGGAATCCGCCGTTCGCATCGGTGCTCGCGAACTTCATCGCGCTGTTCTCGGCGCCGAGCGCACGGTCGGGGATCAGCGTGACCACGATCCCCGCAACACCTTGGCCGTCGAGCTCCACTCGGCCGGAAAACTCGACGGCATTCTTTGCCGGTGCGCCGAGCACCACGTGCGCGATCCCGCCCTCGACGATCGTCGCCGTCGCGAGCTGCATGCCCGTCAACAGCTCGGAGGGATCGGGCTCGCCGGTGTCCGCCGAGGTCAGCCCCGCGTCCGCGAAGTGCATGACGTTGTAGGTGCCGGGCGCCAAGTGCTCGACGCGAAAGCGTCCCTCGGCGTCGGCGTTGGCGAAGCGCTGCACCAGCGGATCCGCGCCCTGCTGCATCAACACCTGTGCGCCCGCCGCGGGCATGCCGCCCTTGCCGTACACCTCGCCCGTCAGCGTCCCGCCGAGGCGCAGCGTGAGCACGACGGCGCCGGTGGACTCGCCCGCGCGGACCTCGACTTCGACGGTCTCGCTGCTCGCGCGGCCGTCGGCGCTGGCGACGAGCTTGTGGTGTCCTGCGATCATTCCCTCGAGTGTGAAGGTGCCATCCGCGCGCGAGCTCGCGCGCTGCGCGGCCGCCGCACCCTCCTCGCCCTGCTCGAGCACGTTGTTGAGCGTGCGCTTCACCTGCACGATCGCACCCGCGATCGGCGCTCCTCCGACGTCGAGCACCGAACCCGAGATCGAGCCGCCGCGTTCGAGCACGATCGAGGGCGCGCTCGCACCGGGCTCGAGCGGCAGACTCACCTTCAGCGCTGCGCTGCGCGAGTATCCCTCGGCTTGCGCCGTGAGGATCCAGTTGCCTCGCGCGAGCTCCGCGAGCTCGAAGGCTCCGCTCTCGTCCTTCGTCTCCGTCCGCTCACTGCGCCCGCCGAGTCCGCGCACGACGGCGCCGGTGTCTTCTTGAGCTCGCACTTGGGCCTTCACGATCCCTCGACCGTCGGGACCGACGACACGGCCCGCGAGTGCGAGCGGTGCTTCCAAGACAAGCTCATAGGCTTTGTTCCCCGGCGTCACGCCGCCGAGTCGCGCGCGGTGCTCGGGGGTTCCGTCCGCGGGACTCGCGCTCGCGGACAGCACGAACGGTCCTTTTCCGAGTCCGACGATCGAAAAGCGTCCCTCGGCGTCGCTCTTGGCCTCGCCGCGCGCGCCCTGCATCGCATTCAGCGCGCTCATGCCCGTCAGCGCGGCAGGATCGAAGTCGGCTCGCACACTCGCATCGGAACACGCGCGCCCGTCGGGCCAGCGCAAGAAGCCCGAGAGCGTTGCGCCACGCCGCAGCGCGACGTCGCCGAGCTCTGTGACCTCACCTCTCTGGACGGACGTCGCCAGCGTACGTTCGAGTACGCCCGCGCCCGAGAACGCGACGGCGACCTTGCCCTCCGTGACCGCGTCGAGTCGGAACTCACCGTTCGCTCCGCTCGTTCCCTCGCGCACCTCGAAGCCGCCCTGACCGAACATGAGCGGATCGATCGACGCGACCAACTTCGCGCCCTCGATCGCAGCGCCGCGCTCATCGACGACGCGTCCGCGCAGGCTGCCTCCGCGCGTCAGCACGGCTGGGATCGTCGCATGCAGGCCCGGCTCGACGACGAATCGGCTTCCCTTGAACGCTGCGAGTTGCGCACAGCTCACGCGCAGCTCGCGCGCGAGCCGCGAGGCGACGCCGCGAAACTCGAAACTTCCGTCGGAGCGCGGGTGCGTCTTGGGTGCGCGCAATCCTGAGGGCGGGGGAGCGCCGCCCGCGAGCGCGAGGGCGTCGAACATCAGCTCGAGCTCACAAGCGCGCACATCGAAGCCCTCGACCTCGACGCCGGACGCGATCTCGACGCGCCCCGTGACCCACGCGCCGAGCTCGGGTTCGAGCAACAGATCCACGTTGTAGTCCTCGTCGCGCACACGCCGCGGCTCGCTCAGGAACGCGTAGCGAGCCCGCAGCGCGATCCACAGGGGCTCGCCATCCGCGCGGTGGGGGATCGAAAAGCGTCCGTCTGCATCGACGCTGGCGCGCGCGAGGATGCGGGGTTCCGCTGCCAGCTCGTCGTCGTTCGCGTCGCGCAGACGTGCGTCGGCGAGCGCCTCGCGGCCGATCAACAAGATCTCGACGATCTCGTCGCTGGGCGTGCCCGCCGGCATTCGCACGACGCCGCGGAGCTCGCGCGCCGCGCTCGTCGGTTGCTGCTCGACGCGCTCGCTCGCGAGGTCAGAGTCGACCGCGCTCGGCTCGCCACCGAGCTCCGACGCGGACTCCGATGCCGACTCCGACGCCGGATTCGCGGCTTGCACGCTCGACTGCGCCTGCGCCGCGGGCACCTCGTGCCTCGTGCGCCCGAGGCTCCACCAGAACGCCAGACCGAAGCAGAGGAGCGAGAGAGCGAGGAGGATTCGCGGCGCGCGTCGCATGGCGCGCCAGCATCAACGAAGAGCGTGCCAGAGTCGAATGGGGCGTTGTACGAGTCGTGTGGCACAACCTGCGCGGCGTTCGCCGTGCCATTTTTACTCACTCGTGCCGCTCACGCCCCTTCGAAGCGTGCCGCGAGGTCCGCGACGATCGCTTGCGGTGTGCTGCCCGAGGTGAACACCGTGTGCTCGCACTGCGCGTAGAGGGACTCGCGCGTCTCCAAGAGCGCCCGCAGCTCCTCGATCGCTCGCGGCCGTCCGCGCATCGGACGCAAGTCGCCCTGCGCGACGACGCGCGCGTAGTGATCCTCCGGCGTCGCCTTGAGCCACACCGTGTGGCAGGTCGCCCGCAGCCGCGCGTAGGTGTCGGCCGAGTTTACGATCGAGCCGCCGGTCGCCAACACGAAGCGCTCGCCTTCGGAGAGCACCTTCTCCAGTGCCTCGGCCTCGAAGCGGCGGAAGCCTTGGCTCCCGTGCAGCTCGAAGATCGCGGCCAAGGAGAGGCCCGCCAGCTCCTCGACGCGCTGGTCGAGCTCGACGAAGGGGACTTCGAGTGCGAGCGCCAGCGCGCGCCCGAGGCTCGACTTGCCCGCGCCGCGCAGCCCGACGAGCGCCACGCGCGCCGGTTTCGTCGGTTCGAGGTCGAAGAGCCGCGTCAGGCGGACGCCCAGCGCCTCGGAGAGGTCGAACAGCTTGCCCACGGACAGGTTCGCGCGGCCCGCCTCGGCCTCGGTGACGTGGCGGCGGCTCACGCCCGAGCGCTCGGCGAGCTCGGTCACGCTCAGGCCCGCCGCCTCGCGCGCGGAGCGCAACTTTCGGCCCAACTCTCGAAAGAGGACTTGTCGATCCATGGGGTGGGAACTATGCTTCCTTGGTCGCTCAGGTTGTGGGAAATATACTGCCCATTGCCGAGCCGGGCAAGCCCCTACTCCCCAACCCCATCCCACCCCGTGGCCGCGACCGCCCATCCCTCCGTTCCCGTCGTCTTCCAGACGCACCCCAGCCGCTACAAGCACTGGAAGCTCAGCTTCGAGGGCGACATCGCCACGCTGGTGATGAACGTCAACCCCAATGGCGGTCAGCGCGAGGGCTACGAGCTCAAGCTCAACAGCTACGACATCGGCGTCGACGTCGAGCTCGCGGACGCGATCCTGCGCCTGCGCTTCGAGCACCCTGAGGTGCGCTCGGTGATCGTCACGGGCGGCATCGACCGCGTGTTCTGCGCCGGCGCGAACATCGTGATGCTCCGCACGAGCACGCACGGCTTCAAGGTGAACTTCTGCAAGTACACCAATGAGACGCGCCTCTACCTCGAGGACGCGAGCGCGAACTCTGGCATCAAGTTCCTCGCGGCGCTGAACGGCACCGCCTCGGGCGGCGGCTACGAGCTCGCGATCTCCTGCGACAAGATCCTGCTCGCCGACGACCGCAACAGCGCCGTGAGCTACCCCGAGGTGCCGCTGCTCGGCGTGCTGCCCGGCACCGGCGGTCTCACGCGCATCACCGACAAGCGCAAGCTGCGCCGCGACCACTGCGACGCGTTCTCGACCGTCGCGGAGGGCATCAAGGGCAAGCGCGCCGTCGAGTGGAACTTGGTCGACGGCATCGCGCCGCTCTCGAAGTGGAGCGAGACCGTCAAGGAGTGGGCGCGCAAGCTCGCCGACTCGCAGCCCGTGCGCGCGTCGAAGGGCGTCGAGCTCGATGAGATCCGCTGCGAGTCGAACGCTGACGCGCGTCTCTACAAGTACGTCGCGTGCAAGTTCGATCGCGGCCAGCGCTGCGTCGAGCTGACGATCACCGCGCCGGATGCGGGCGCGAAGGACGCGGCCGAGGCGCTCGCGCAAGGCAACGCGTGGTGGGTGCTGCGCGCGCTGCGCGAGCTCGACGACGCGCTCTGCCACCTGCGCTTCAACGAGCCCGAAATCACGCTCGTGCTCCTGCGCGCGAAGGGCCCCGCGGCGACGTGGGAGACGATGGACGCGATCCTCGCCGGCGACGGCAACTGGTTCACGACCGAGACGCGCCACCTCGCGAAGCGCGTGCTCAAGCGCCTCGACAACACCGCGAAGAGCCTCTACGCGATCTGCGACGAGGGCACGACGTGGGTCGGCACGGGCCTCGAGCTCGCACTCGCCTGCGACCGCACCTACGTGCTCGACGACGAGGAGCGCCCGCTCACCTTCGGCGTGACGGTGGCGAACAAGGGCCTCTTCCCGATGGCGAACGGCCTCTCGCGCCTCGCGACGCGCTTCCTCGGAACGCCTGCGAAGGCCGACGACGTGCTCGCGACCGCGGGCCACTTCGGCGCCGCCGAAGCGAACGACCTCGGGCTCGCGACCTACGCGCCCGACGCGATCGACTGGGATGACGAGCTGCGCCTCGCGATCGAAGAGCGCACCGCCTTCTCGCCCGACGCGATGACCGGCATGGAAGCCAACCTGCGCTTCGCCGGACCCGAAACGATGGAGACCAAGATCTTCGGGCGGCTCTCCGCCTGGCAGAACTGGATCTTCCAGCGTCCGAACGCAGTGGGGGAGCGCGGCGCGCTCACCTGCTACGGCACACCCAACCGTCCCGAGTTCGACGTCCTTCGCACCTGATCCGACTTCTCACCTGATTCGGAGCTCCCTCCCATGACCGGCATCGACTACTCCCAGAAGATTCCCAACAACGTGGACCTCGCGGGCGACAAGCGCCTGCAGCGCGCCCTCGAGGCGTGGCAGCCCAACTATCTCGACTGGTGGTCGCAGATGGGTCCGACGGACTTCAACACGAAGGACGTCTACCTGCGCACGGCGATCAACGTCGGCGCCGAGGGTTGGGCGCACTTTGGCTACGTGAAGATGCCCGAGTACCGCTGGGGCATCTTCCTCGCGCCCGCCGAGCAGAACCGCACGATCGGCTTCGGCGACCACTTCGGTCAGCCCGCGTGGCAGCAGGTCCCCGGCGAGTACCGCAACTGGCTGCGCCGCCTGATCGTCACGCAGGCCGACACCGAGCCCGCGAGCGTCGAGCAGCAGCGCCTCTTGGGCCACACCGCGCCGTCGCTCTACGACCTGCGCAACCTGTTCCAAGTGAACGTCGAGGAAGGCCGCCACCTGTGGGCGATGGTCTACCTGCTGCACACCTACTTCGGCAAAGACGGCCGCGAGGAAGCCGAAGAGCTCTTGCACCGCCGCTCGGGCAACCCCGACCACCCGCGCATCCTCGGCACGTTCAACGAGCCCTGCGAGGACTGGCTGTCGTTCCTGTGCTTCACGATGTTCACGGACCGCGACGGCAAGTTCCAGCTGCTCGCCCTCGCCGAGTCGGGCTTCGACCCGCTCGCGCGCACCTGCCGCTTCATGCTCACCGAAGAGGCGCACCACATGTTCGTCGGCCAGACGGGCGTGGGCCGCGTGATCGAGAAGACGCTCTCGATCATGAAGGAGCACCCCGACCGCGACGTGCGCGACTTCGGCGCGATCCCGATCGACATCATCCAGAAGTACATCAACTTCTGGTCGAGCTCCTCGACCGACCTCTACGGCGCCGAGATCAGCTCCAACTCCGCCAACTTCTTCCGCTCGGGCCTGAAGGGCCGCGCCTACGAAGAGAAGCAGAAGGACCACCTCGCGCTGGAGCAGATCTACAACTTCGAGAACTTCGTCGACGGCCGCATCTCGAAGGAAGAGGTGCCGCTGCGCAACGCGATGAACGAAGTGCTGCGCGACGAGTACGTCAAGGACAACCAGCGTGGCATCGACTACTGGAACCGCATCTGCGAGCGCTACGACTCGCCCGTGCGCTTCTGGCTCCCGCACCGTCGCTTCAACCGCAAGATCGGCTGCTACGCCGGCGCGCGCTTCCACCCGCACACGGGCGAGCTCCTCGACGAGTCGACGTGGCAGGCGAACGTCGACACGTGGCTCCCCACCGAGAAGGACAAGGCCTACGTCAAGTCCCTGATGAAGCCCTGCCTCGAGCCCGGCAAGTACGCCTCGTGGATCGCCGCCCCCGCCAAGGGCATCGACGACAAGGGCATCGACTTCGAGTACGTCAAGCTGCACTAACCCCGCCGCTTCTCGCTCTCTTCCCGCCGGGCCGCACCTCGAAACGAGGCCGCGGCCCGGCGCGTTATTGCTTCGCGGCCCGGGCGCGCGCGGAATCCGCGTTCGTCACGGGGCGGCGCGTCCGCCGCGCGTGCGGCGGAAGTGGATTCGGCCGCCGGAGCATG
>JBIKYW010000140.1:0-7498 GCA_044355055.1 Planctomycetota bacterium
CGCTTCGCGAACTCGATGCCGCGTGTCGCACTCGTCGGCGCGGGTGCGATGGCGGAGCTGGTCGTGAAGAACGCCGCGGATCACGGGGTGAAGATCGGGCTCGTCGCGAACCGCACCTTGGAGCGTGCGCAGCGACTGGCGGCGACCTGCGGCGCGCAGGCGACGACGCTCGACGCGCTCCTCGCCTCGCGCGGCGGCTTCGACGTTCTCATCACCGCGACGTCGATGCCCGGCTACGTGTTCGAGCGCGCCAAGCTGGTCGAACTCGCGGCGCAGACGCCGCTTCGACGGTCGCTGCTCGCCGTGGACCTCGCAGTGCCGCGCGACGTCGAGCCGATCGACGACGCGCGCGTCGAAGTGATCGACATGGAGAAGCTGCGCGCGGCGGCCGAGGGCAATCGCGCGCTGCGGGCAGCGGCGGCAGCGCAAGCGGAGGCGATGATCGAGCGCAAGCTCGAGTCCTTCACGCGGCGCGCGGCACAGTCGGCGCTGAACGAGACGATCGCGGAGATGCGCAACGAATCCGAGAGCGTCTTCGAGAAGGAGCTGTCGCAGCTCTTCACGGGACGCCTCGCCCACATTCCGCCGGACGACCGTCGCGCGATCGAACATTGGGCGCGCACCGCGTTCGGGCGCGTGTCGCACGTGCCGATCAGCGCGATCAAGCGACTGGCGAGCGACAAGGCATTGTTTGGAAGCAACGGCGGCGCGGAGGGTGCAGCTTGAAGGTACGTATCGGAACGCGCGGCTCGGACCTCGCGCTGTGGCAAGCCCATCACGTCAAGTCGCTGCTCGAGCGCGCGGGCGCGAAGGTCGACATCCTCGTCCTGAAGACGAAGGGCGACCTGATCGACAACGTCCCGCTCTCCAAGGTCGAGGGGAAGGCGTTCTTCACCGCGGAGATCGAGCGCGCGCTCCTCGACCGCGAAGTCGACATCGCGGTCCACAGCCACAAGGACCTGCCGACGGAGATGACGCCGGGGCTCGTCATTGCCGCGGTTCCTCCGCGTGCGACGCACAACGAGCGCCTGCTCGTGCGCCCCGACGCCTACGACGAAGCCGCGCCGTTCCTGCCGCTGAAGCTCGGCGCGCGCGTCGGAACGAGCGCGCCGCGGCGTCTCGAACAGCTGCGCACGCTGCGGCCCGACCTCGCGGTGCTCGACTTGCGCGGCAACGTGCCGACGCGCGTGCGCAAGGCGCGCGAAGGCGTGTACGACGCGGTGGTGCTCGCCGCTGCGGGCCTCGACCGACTCCAGCTCGCGACCGACGGACTCGTGGCCGTCGACCTCCCGATCGAGACGTTCGTCCCCGCACCTGCGCAAGGCGCGCTCGCGATCCAAGTGCGCGCCGACGACGCGCCTGTCTACGAGCTCTGCCGAGGGGTGATGCACGACGAAGCAACGGAACGCGCGATTGCGGCCGAGCGCTCGCTGCTCTCCGGCGCGGGCGGTGGCTGCAGTCTGCCGCTCGCGGCCGCCGTGCAGCGCGATAGCTCCGGCGCGAGCTTCGTCGCCCACGGCTTCCTCGGCGCGGGCCACCCCAAGGGAGCGCCCCACGCGCGCTGGGTCGTCGCGCACGGCAAGTCGCCGGAAGAGGCGATGAAAATCGTGCTCGGAGAGCTCGTGGCGGCGCGTCCCACGCGCACGGGGCCGCTCTGCGGGCTGAAAGTCGCGCTCGCGGGCTCGGCCCACGACGGATCGCAGCTCGGCGAGCGTCTCGCGGCGCTCGGCGCGGATGTCACGGCGGAGCGCGTGATCGACGTCGAGCCGCTGCACGGTGTCGACCTCGCTGCGTTCCTCGCCAAGGCGCGCACGGGCGACGTGGTCGCGGTCACGAGCCGTCAGGCCGCGCGCATGCTCGCGGGCCACAAGTTCGCTGCAGGCGTTCGCTTCGCCGCTGTCGGCAAGGCCAGTGCGCGCGAGCTCGCAGACGCCGGCTTCGAGGCCGCCTGGGTTGGCGAAGGCGGCGCGCGCGAGCTCGCCTCGCGCATCGAAGTCCCCCACGGCGCCAAGGTGCTGTGGCCCTGCGCGCAAGACGCGCTGACGGACCTCCCCGAGGCGCTGCGCGCGCGCGGAGTCGCGCTCGAGCAGCTTGCGATCTACCGCACGAAGCTCGTGCACGGCGTGGCGCTCGCGCGCGACGTCGACGTGCGCGTCTACATGAGTCCGTCCGCGGTCGAGGCCGCGCTCGCGTGGGAGCGCGCGAACCCCGCACGCTCGACGCTGCGCTTTGGCCTCGGCGGCACGACGGCCGCAGCGCTGAAGTCTGCAGGGCTCGACGCCGTGCAGCCTTCGTGCAACACGCTCTCCATCACCGAAGAGCTCGTCCGCGAGCTCCACCGCATCGCCAAGAACGCAGTGAGCCAAAGATGAAGATCCGCCCCCGTCGACTCCGTACCACCGCTGTCCTGCGCGAAGCCGTCGCCGAGACGCAGTTCCGCGTCGGTCAGCTGATCCAGCCGCACTTCGTGATCGAGGATCCGCAGGGCGTGCAAGCCATCTCCTCGATGCCCGGAATCGAGCGCATGGGCGTCGCGCGCTTGGTCGAGCGCGTCGGCCGCGACCTCGACCTCGGCATCACGAACCACCTCCTGTTCGGCCTCACCGAGCACAAGGACCTGCGCGGAGCGAGCGCGACCGATCCCAACGGGCTCGTGCCGCGCGCCGTGCGCGCACTCCGCGAGCGCTTCGCCGACCGCATCGTGATCATGACCGACGTGTGCTTGTGCGGATCGCTCGAGCACGGCCACTGCGGCGTGCTGCGCGACGGCAAGGTGCTCAACGACGAGACGCTCCCGATCCTCTCGGCGATGGCGCTCGCGCACGCGAAGGCCGGCGCCGACGTCGTCGCGCCGAGCGACATGATGGATGGCCGCGTCGCCGCGATTCGCGCCACGCTCGACGCCAGCGGGCACTCGGACACGGCGCTGATGAGCTACTCGACGAAGTTCGCGTCGGCGTTCTACGGGCCGTTCCGCGAAGCGGCGGACAGCGCGCCGAAGGCCGGCGACCGCAAGAGCTACCAGATGGATCACCGCAACGCGCGCGAGGCGCTGCGCGAGAGCCTGCTCGACGAGCAGGAAGGCGCGGACATCCTGATGGTGAAGCCGGCGCTCTCGTACCTCGACGTGATCCACACGATCAAGGAGCGCACGCTGGTCCCGCTCGCGGCCTACAACGTGTCGGGCGAGTACTCGATGGTGAAGGCCGCCGCTGCGAACGGGTGGATCGACGAGAAGCTCGTCGTGCGCGAGATCCTGAACTCGATGTTCCGCGCCGGAGCGGACCTCGTCATCAGCTACCACGGACGCGAGGCGCGCGAGAAGGGCTGGATCTGATGCACCCGCTGCTCGAACGAGCGAAGAAGGTCATGCCGGGCGGGGTCTCGAGCCCCGTGCGCGCGTTCCTCGCCGTCGGAGGCGAGCCGCCGATCGTCGCCAAGGCGCGCGGCGCGGAGATCACGGACGTCGATGGCAAGGTCTACACGGACCTCGTCGGCTCGTGGGGTCCGATGATCCTCGGCCACTCGCACCCCGCGGTGGTCGAAGCCATCGCGCGTGCGGCTCACGAGGGCCTCTCGTTCGGCGCGACCTGCGAGCGCGAGGTGATGCTCGCGGAAGCCGTGCTGTGTCGCTTCCCGTGGGCCGACAAGGTGCGCTTCGTCTCGACGGGCACCGAGGCCGTGATGAGCGCCGTCCGCCTCGCGCGCGGTGCGACAGGTCGCTCGCGCATCGTCAAGTTCGAGGCCTGCTACCACGGCCACGTCGACAGCCTGCTCGTCAAGGGCGGCTCGGGCCTCGCGACGCTGGGCATCCCGTCGTCCGCGGGCATTCCGCCGGCGCTCGCCGAGCTGACCGAGGTGCTCCCGCTCGATGACGAGAAGGCGGCCGACGCGCTCTTTGCCGAGAAGGGCAAGGAGATCGCGTGCGTGATCATCGAGCCCCTGCCCGCGAACTCGGGCCTGCTCGTGCAGCGCCGCTCGTTCCTCGAGCACCTGCGCAAGCTGACGCGCGAGCACGGCGCGCTGCTCATCTTCGATGAAGTGATCAGCGGTCTGCGGGTCGCGATGGGCGGCATGACGGAGATCACGGGCATCGAGCCCGACATCGTCACGCTCGGCAAGATCGTCGGCGGCGGGATGCCGGTCGGCGCGTACCTCGCCAAGGACGCGCTGATGACGCAGGTGGCCCCGCTCGGGCCCGTGTATCAGGCCGGAACGCTCTCGGGCAATCCGGTGGCGATGGCGGCGGGCCTCGCGACGCTCAAGCTGCTCGAAGACAAGCAGGTCTACCGCGAACTCGACGCGCGCGGCGCGATGTTGCAACGCGGCTTCGAGCGCGCGATGGAGCGCTACGACATCGTCGGCTCGGTCGCGCGCATGGGCTCGATCCTGTGGCTCAGCCTCCAGAAGGGTCCGCCGCCGCGCGCGTGGCACCAAGTCGACATGAACGGCGCGAAGCTCTACGGCAAGATCCATCGTCATGCGATGCACAACGGCCTGTGGATGGCGCCGTCGGCATACGAAGTAGCGTTCGTCTCCCTTGCACACGACGCGGAGCACATCGAGCGCGCGTCGCAAGCCTTCGAGCGCGCGCTCGAAGCCGTGCGTAAGGAAAGCTGAAGTGGACCCCACCCGTCGCAAGCTCTACTCGTACGTCGCGGTCGTCGCGCTGTACCTGCTCGTGTTCGGGTGGTGGCTCTTCTTCTTCGCGCACCAGAGTGAGTTTCTCGTGCGACGCGTGAGCGATCGCGGAGTCGAGCTCTCGCCGGAGGTCGAGTCCGCGCTGCGAACCGCGACCGACGACAGCATGCGCATGTTCGTCTTCGAGGGCGCCTTCCTCGGCCTGCTCCTGCTCGCGAGCGTGTTCCTCGTCGTGCGCTCGCTCCAAAAGGAGCTCTCGGTCCACCGCCAGCAGCGCAACTTCCTCTCTGCGGTCACGCACGAGCTGAAGAGCCCGATCGCATCGGCCAAGTTGTACGTGGAGAGCCTCCAGCTCGGTCGTGCGGAAGGTGAGAAGCGCGAGCGTTACCTGCGGCACGCGCATCAGGACCTCGATCGCCTCCAGAAGATGGTCGAGAGCCTGCTGGTGACGGCGCGCATGACGACCACGGGGCCGGATGTGCAGCTGCGCGCTCTAGATCTGTCCAAGGAAGTGCGCGACGTCGCCGCGGAGCTGGCGCATGACCCGCAGACCGCGACGGCGGCTCTCGAATTCGGCGGCGAAGGCGCCCTGTTCGCACAGGCCGACTCCACCGCACTGCGAACGATCCTGCGCAACCTCGTCTCCAATGCGGTGAAGTACGCTGGACCCGCCCCGCGCGTCTCGATCGACGTGTCGCGCCGCGGCAAGCAGGCTGTGCTGCGCGTTCGGGACTGGGGTCCGGGGTTGAAGGGCGCCGATCCGCGCCGCATCTTCGACGCGTTCGTTCGCGGTGGCGACGAGAACGTGCGCACGCGGCCGGGCGTCGGACTGGGGCTGTTCCTCGTGTCCGAGCTCGCCCGGGCTCAGGGCGGGGACGCCCGCGCGCTCACGGAACTCGAAGGCGGCGGCTTCGCCGTCGAGATCACGCTCGTCGCGACGACAGGAGAACCGTCGAAGTGAGCGCTGAAAAGCTGATCGTGGTCGAAGACGAAGAGCACCTCGCCGAGGTGATCTCGGAGAACTTGGAGCTCGAAGGCTACTCCGTCGAGGTCGTGACCGATGGACTCGCTGCGCTCGCGCGCCTGCGGCGCGAGCCCGCGCCCGCGCTGGTCCTGCTCGACGTGATGCTGCCCGGCATGGACGGCTTCACGATCTGCGACACGCTGCGCCGCGAAGGTCGCGACATCCCGATCCTGTTTCTCACGGCCCGCAGCGGCCTCGACGACCGCGTGCGAGGTCTCGAGCTCGGCGGCGACGACTTCCTCGGCAAGCCCTTCGACCTGCGCGAGCTGATGCTACGCGTGCGCGCGATCCTCAAGCGCTCGACGTGGTACGCGAGCCCGTCGGCCGCCGGAGAGGTGCTCACGCTCGGCGCAGCGCGCGTCGACTTCAAGCGCTATGTCGTGCTGCTCGACGGTCGCGAAGTCCAGCTCTCGCAGAAAGAGACGATGATCCTGCGCTGCCTCGCGGAGAAGCCGGGCGAAGTCATCGCGCGCGCCGAGATCCTCGATCGCGTGTGGGGCTATGACGCGTTCCCAACCGAGCGCACGATCGACAACTTCATCGTGCGGCTGCGTCGTCTGCTCGAACCCGACCCCCAAGCTCCGCGCTACATCCACACCGTGCGCGGGACCGGATACCGACTCACTCCATGAAGCCCCAAGATCGACTGCTGTTGCGCGCGCTCCGGCGCGAAAAGACCGAACGCGCTCCCGTCTGGCTGATGCGTCAGGCCGGGCGCTACCTGCCCGAGTACCGCGCGACCCGCAAGGAAGCCGGTGGGTTCATGGAGATGATCCGCGAGCCGCGCCACGCCGCCGAAGTCACGATCCAGCCCATCCGCCGCTACGGAATGGACGCCGCGATCCTCTTCAGCGACATCCTCGTGCCGCTGGAGGCGATGGGGATGAAGCTCCTCTTCGACGACCACGGTCCGTCGCTGCCGATCCCGGTGCGCGATCGCGCGAGCATCGACAGGCTCGCGGTCGTCGACCCCGCCGCCACGATGCCCTTCGTCGGCGAGGCGCTGAAGCTCACACGCGCGGGATTGCCCGAAGAAACCGCCCTGCTCGGCTTCTGCGGCGCGCCGTTCACGCTCGCTTCCTATGCGATCGAGGGCGGCACCTCGAAGCAGTTCAGCTTCATCCGCAAGATGATGTACCGCGACTTTGCGAGCTTCTCTGCGTTGATGGACAAGCTCGCGGAGCAGGTGATCTCGCACATGCGCTATCAAGTCGCATGCGGGGCGGACGCGGTCGTACTGTTCGACACGTGGGCGGGCTCGCTCACGCGCGCGGACTACCAGCGATACGCGGCGCCGTGGACGCAGCGCGTCGTGAATGGACTCGCCGGCGTTGCTCCGCGCGTGATCTTCGCGGGCGAGTCCGGACACTTCCTCGACGACTTGCTCGCCATGGGCGCGGAAGGCGTCGCGCTCGACCACCGCACGAGCATCGGCACGGCGTTCGAGCGCGCGAACGGACGCTGCGCGCTGCAAGGCAACTTCGATCCGGCCGCGCTCTTCGCGACGCCCGACGAGGTGCATCGGCGCACGCACGCGCTGCTCGACGAGGTCGCGGGTCGCCCCGGCCACGTGCTGAACCTCGGCCACGGCGTATTCAAGGACACCGACCCCGAGTGCGTCGGAGCGTTCGTCAAGGCCGCGAAGGAGCGCGCGAAATGAACACGGCGGAGCTGCGCGTCGACGAGGAGCTGATCCTGCGGATGTCGGGCGCGGGTCCGCGGTACACGTCGTACCCCACAGTTCCCGAGTGGCACGAGTTTGGTGACGCGGACGCGCGCGCCGCGCTGGTTCGCGCCTCGACGAAGCCAGACGAACCTCTGTGCGTGTACGTG
>JBIKYW010000141.1:0-7484 GCA_044355055.1 Planctomycetota bacterium
AAGACGGCCGGGCCAATGAGGAGCTCCTCGACGTCGTCTCCGAGGCGCTCGGAATACGGCGCAGCGCCGTCGAGCTCCTCCGCGGCGCCACGGCGCGCACGAAGGAACTTGGGATCGCACTCCCCGCGGATGAACTGCGAACGCGGTTGCTCGCGGCCCTCGCCGAGGCTTGAATCGACGCCCATGCACACGTCCCCGCTCGACGAGTCCGTCTCCAAGGCCCTCGACGCCCTGCAGCGCCGCGAGCTCGCTCGGCCCGCCGCACTCTACTTGCTCTCGACGGGAGTCAGCGTGCTCTCTGGGCGTTTGCAGCGCGCCGGTCGCCTCCCCCTCTCCAAGCTCGACGGAACACCCCGTGCGTGGAGCGACGCCCTTCTGCACTGGGGCCTCCTCGATGGGCTTCCGATCTGGTTGCTCGAAAACTCACCGCTCGACCGCGAGCCCGCGGAGCCGGAGTGGCAGCGCGCCTTCCCGCTCTGGCTCGCTGCGGCGGCGGGCGCCTCGACGTTCGTCTACACCACGGCGGCGTCGTCCGTCGATCCGCAGGTGGCGCCGGGAACCCTCGCGTTCGCCCGCGATCACGTCAACCTCTCCGGCTCGACGCCGCTCTCTGGACTCGGCTCCAGCCGTCTGGGCGCGCAGTTTCCTGATGTTTCTCGCGTCCATGACAAGGCACTGCGGGACTCGGCGCTCGAGCAAGGCCGCAAGCTCGGACTCGCTGCGGCCGAGGTCGTCGTCGCGTGTGCCGTCGGGCCGTCGATCGAGACGCCGGCGGAGCGTGCGTGGATGCAACGCGCCGGAGCGCAGGTCTCGGCGCAGGATCTCGCGCCCGTGTTGCTCGCCGCGGCCCATGCCGGTCTCGGCGGACTCGCCATCGCCATTGTCGTTCACGAAGGCGACGAGGCCATCGACATCGCTCAGGTTGCGGCTCGCGCGGAGGCGCTCGCCCCCGCGCTCGACGACCTGCTCGCGGCGCTCGCCACCGCCGTTCAGCGCGAGGCGCGCGCGCGTCTCGAGGACGGTGGCGCTTGAGTCGTCCGCGGATCGCCGTGCTCGTCTCGGGCGGCGGACGCTCGCTCGAAAACCTGGTCGAGCGTATCGGCGCCGGGGAGCTCGATTGCGAGATCGCTCTCGTCGCCTGCAACGTACCGAGCGCGTTCGCACTCGAGCGCGCCAGGCGACTCGGCCTTCCCACTCGGGTACTCGATCACAAGACCTTCGCGTCGCCGGCCGAGTTCAGTGCCGCGATCTTCGAGGCTGTCGAATCCTCCGGCGCGGAGCTCGTCGTGCTCGCCGGCTTCCTACGTCTCCTGCTCGTGCCCGAGCGCTGGGCGGGTCGCGTACTCAACATCCATCCCTCGCTGCTGCCGCGCCACGGGGGCAAGGGCTTCTACGGCGAGCGGGTTCATCGCGCCGTACTCGCCGCGGGCGATCGTGAGAGTGGCTGCACCGTGCACTACGTCACGAACGAATACGACAAGGGCTCCGTTCTCGTGCAACGTCGCGTACCCGTCCTTCCCGGCGATGACGAACACTCGCTCGGCAGCCGAGTCTTCGAGGAAGAGAAGCTCGCGCTGCCCGAGGCGATCACGCTCCACCTCCAGCGTCGCGCTGCCCACTAGGACGCGCGAGCGTACGCCCAAGACCCCGCACGGCGCGGAGCGTGTCTCGGTTTACGTACCTCCGTGAAAGCCCCGCTCTCCCGGAGGTCGTGATGAACGCGAATTTCTCGCCCAAGGGTTTCGAACGAATCCTCGCCTGCGTGGCGGAAGGCACGACCTCGGACCACGCCGTTCGAGCCGCCCTCTCGCTCGCCAGGCAGTTCGACGCGGACCTGCGACTCCTGCACGTCGTGCCGCCGGTGTTCACGGCGGGAGCCCGCATGGGTGGAGTCACCAGCGAAGCGCTCTCGCGCAGCCGCGCGGAGAATGTTCGCGAGTCGCTGCGCGCCCATCTCGCGCATCGTCATGCGGGCCTCGAGTTCCGCGGCCGCCCCCTCGCCGATGCGCTGGAAGTCGACGTGGGAACTCCGGCGCGCGCGGTGATCGAGCGCGTCGAGCGCGACCACTTCGATCTCGTGGTTCTCGGCGACAGCGGGCGTCGCAAGCAGCTCGACCTCGGCGGGCTTGCCCGCGCGCTCTTCTCCCGCGCCCCCTGTCCGGTCTGGATGCAGGTGGAGCCTCCGCGCCGTATCGAGCGCATCCTCGTTCCGATCGACCTCTCGGACTCCGCGCGGGCGGTGCTCGACCGCGCCTGTGAGCTCGCTCGGGCGTTCGGCGCGCGCATCCACGCGCTCGAGTGCTTCGTCAACCCCGAGCTCTACTACGGCGCTGGCCTCGACGTGCCGCCGGGACCGCTCCCCTACGCCCACGACAACCTGCGCAACTTGGAACGCGAGGCCTTCGAGAAGTTCGTCACCGAGTACCCGTGGCGCGGCGTCGATCACACGGTCGAGTTCATCGAGGACGATCCCTCGCGCGCCATCCTCGCTGCGCAGGAACATCACGACCTGATCGTCATGGGAACGCAGGGACGCAGCGCCATCGCCGCCGCCCTGCTCGGCAGCGTCACGTGGCAGGTGCTGCGCCTCGCGCGGACTCCGATTCTGACGGTGCGGTCCCCGCAGCGCGTGCTCGCCCACGCTTGAGGGCGCGAGCGAGCTCCTTCGCCGCGCGGGCTGCGAGCGTCGGCTCGGGGCCCGCCGCGACGCTCTGAAGCAGCGCGACTTCATCGAACTTGGCTCCGCAGCGGCGGAGCGCGCTGCAACGTAAGAACTTCAATTCCTGAAGTTCCGTTCCGGCTTCTAGGCCACCTTCGGCCCGCTGCGCCCATGCCGCGGCGTCGGCCCAGTGTCCCAGCTTCGACGCAGAACGGGCCAAAGCTGCGCACACGCGGCCATCTGCGACGCCCGGGGCTTGCACGACGCTCCCGAGCGCCCCGCACAGCGCCGCAAGACTCAAGATGTCGTCTCGGTTGTGGCGGAAGACTTCCTCCAAGAGGTGCGCTCGGCCCGCGAGGAAGTCGTACCACGCAGCCGGAGCGAAGGCGCCGGGCAGATCGCGTTCCCGCCGCAGCCCCGCAAGCTCCCGCTCCATGGTGGCGAGGCGCCCGTCGGCAAAGCGGCCACCGTACAGACGCCGACACGGATGGTAGAGGTCGAGGTGGAGACAATCCTTGAACGGTGGAGCGATGCCGTGCACTCGCATCTTGTCTTCGAGCCGATGGCGGTCGAAGGACTTGCCGAAGAAGGTCACGATGGCGCCGGCAGCTCGAATGCGATCCGCGCACTCCGCGAGCAAGGCCGCCTCTTCCTCCGGCCCGCGCAGAAAGCCCTGCCAGAGCTCGAAATCGTCGGCGTGAAAGCGCCCGAGCCCGACCAAGAACGCCTTGGTGCCCGCCCCACCGGAGAGGCCCGTCGTCTCGATGTCGAGGAACAGCGCGCCGTTCAGCGCCAGCGCCGACAACGTCGGGTCCTGCGCCAAGAGCACCGCAGAATCCCCGCGGAGCTGCAATGCCGATGCAAGCGAGGTCGTTCCGTGAACGTGCTCATGCGGCCAGCTCTCTCGGCGCGCCGCGAACTCTCCACGGACGTTGACGACACGTGCAAGTGCCGCGGGTATCCCTGCTGCGCGGCGTTCGTCCGTCACCAAGCTCGCAGACGGAACGCGGTCTTGGCGCGAGCGGAACCACGCGGGGAGCCCGGGAGACGGCGGCGCAACTGCGGGAGCCTCCTCGTCTCGTCGCAGCCGCCTCAGTCGATCGCCGAATCCCTCGCTCACGCCACCACTTCCGGCTCGCGCGGCTGCGCGCCGGTTCCGGCGACCAAGTGCTCGAGCAGCTTCCTCGTGGCGACTTTCCCGAGCTCGCCGCACTCGGCCTTGGGGCCGACGCACGCCGGACAACCGTGCTGACACTCGCACTTCGCCACCACCTCCAGCGCGGCGCGCAACACGTCGCGATAGCTCTCGAACAGAACTTCGCTGAGCCCCACGCCGCCTTGCACTCGATCGTACAGAACGATCGCCGGTCGCAGGATGTGCGTCGAGCGCACCTCGGTCGACAGTCCAAGATCCTGCGGCTGACAGCGCAGGTAGAGCGGTGCGACCTTTCGCAGAAGGCCGCCGGCGCCGCGCCACGCGGCGCCCCGCTGTGATCCTGTGAGACCGAGGTCGTTGGCCGTCTCGTTGGAGATCGTGAGCACGAAGGCCTGCGTATCGAGCTCTTCCGGAGGCAAGTGAATCGTCTCCGTGCCCACGTTTTCACGCGTGTAGAAACGGATCTTCTTGTACTGCGTCGCCACCGTCGTGACGTGCACCTCGCCCGTGTGAATCCCGAAGTCTTCCTCACCGCCGTCGCGCAGCCGCTGGGCGAGCTTCTCCAGCCGCAACACGCGCAGCGTCGTATCGACTTCGGCCTCGGTGAAGTAGTCGCTCTCGACCGCGCGCACATACGCGCGCCGGTTCTCGTAGTCGAAGCGCTCGACCTTCCACGTCTCCCCTTGTACTTGATAGATGGCGCCTTCGTGCACGGTGGTGAGCGAGCCCTCCCGGTCGATCTCGCCGATCGCCTTCTTCGTCTCGACGTCGAGGATCAGCACGTTGTCCGGGCCACCACCTGCGAGGGTCACGTCCTGCGCCGGGTACGCATCCGCCATCCAATGCCACGTGTCCCCGCGCCGCAGGAGGAGCTTCGAGGCGTCCGCGAGGTAGTCGAGGATCTCGGGCACGTGAGGCGCGCCGCCGAAGCCGCCGTCCGCGAGCTCGGCATCGCGGAACGGCAACTCGAACGAGGCGCACTTCACTTGCTCGGAGAGGATCACGAGGTTGTCGGGATCGAGCCCGAGTCGCTCGCGCGGCGCCTCGAACAGGTACTCGGGATGCCCCGAGAGATACTGGTCGAGCGGATCCGAGCGCGTGATCAGCACCGTCAGACTCGCCTGTCCGCGGCGCCCCACTCGCCCCGCGCGCTGCCAAAACGAGGCTTGGGATCCGGGATAGCCGACGAGCACCGCCACATCGAGTCGTCCGATGTCGATGCCGAGCTCGAGCGCGTTCGTCGAAACCACGACCTTCACGCTGCCCTTGCGCAGTCCCTCCTCGATCTCACGCCGGTGCAGCGGCAGGTATCCGCCGCGATAGCCGCGAATCTCTTCCGGCGCGAGTCCGAGCTCGTGCGCGCTCTCCTTCAGGTAGCGCGTGAGGACTTCGACCCCCGTCCTCTGCTGGCAGAAGAAGATCACTTGCCGCGCTGGACCGCAGAGATGCACCGCGAGACGCCGTGCCTCTTCGAGCGCATTCGCGCGCAATCCGGCTACGACGTCGAGCATCGGCGGGTTGTAGACGCCGAAGATGCGCTCGCCCGAGGGAGAGCCGTCCTCGTCGACGACGGCCACATCTCGGCCGGTGAGGCGCTTCGCGTGGGCGGCCGCGTCGCGCAGTGTCGCCGAGCAAAGGATGAACTGCGGGCGGCTGCCGTAGTGTTCCGCGATCCGCAAAAGCCGGCGCAGCACGTTGGCGACACTCGAACCGAACACGCCGGAAAGCGTGTGGACTTCGTCGATCACGATCGTGCGCAGGTTCGCGAAGAGCTCCGACCACTTGGCATGGTTGGGGAGGATCCCCGCGTGCAGCATCCAAGGGTTCGTCAGCACGATGTGGCCGTCGTCGCGCAGCGTGCGACGCACACTCGGCGGCGTATCGCCGTCGTACGTGAAGCTGTGCCACGGCTCGCCGACGGCCTCGATCAGCGCGTTCAAGCCCGTCGACTGGTCTTGACTCAGTGCCTTGGTGGGAAAGAGAGCGATCGCGCGCGCGTCGCCCTTCGTCTCCAAGAGTCGCTGGACCAGCGGTGCGACGTAGCACAGGGTCTTGCCGGAAGCCGTGGGCGTCGAGATCAGGACGTCGCGTCCGTCGAGCGCGAGCTCGATCGCGCGCGCCTGATGTTCGTAGAGCCGCGTCTGCCCGCGCTGCTCCAGCACGGCGCGCAAGCGCGGGTCGAGGCTCGCGGGCAGCTCGCGGCTGCGCTCCTGCCGCGCGGGGATCTGGTGCCAATGCGAGAAGCGCGGTGCGAGCTCCGGATCGCCGCGCAGGAGCGACTCGAGCTCCAGCACGGTTCGCTGCGAGCGCGCACGGCGCGGGCCGCCGCTCTCGGCCGAGGGCTTGCCGGACAGGTTGCCGATGGACATGGTGCAGACCTCCGAAGAGCTCGAACCCCGCCCGGAATGGGCTCCAGGGCCGATCGTTCTCGGGATGTTAGGGGCGCGCGAAGGGCCGCGCAACGCCCCGTTCCGCGGCCTACTCGCCCTGCAACAGCGCTCGCAGCGCCGCGAGCAGCTCGCCCTTCACCACGGCGAAGCGCTCCCCAGTTCGATAGACGCTCGCCCGCTGCCCGTCTTGGAGCGTGCAGTCGCCGAGGGTGAACTCCGTCACGGCACCGCTGTAGCGCGCGAGCCGAACCGTCACGGCGCTCGTGAGCTGCTCTTCCCCGCGGGGCAGGATGCGCTCCGCGCGCATGGACAGGAGCCCGTCCACCTGCTTGGCGAACTCCTTCGCTTCGAGGCTCGAGCCGATGCGCACCCACTTGCCCTTCTCCTCGCGGCCGTAGGCTCGCGTCGCGGGCCCCATCGAGAGCTCGATGCGCGCGACCTCGATCTCCGGAACTCGGTGCAGCTCGAGGCTGCGCCACGCATCCGGCGCCCGCTGGGTGAGCTCCAAGATCTCCAACGGGAGGAGAGAAACCAGACCGTCGCCATCGCGGCGAAACTCGACGCCTTCGGCACCGTCGGATCGCCGCACTACTTGGCCCAACACACCGCCTTGGACGCCTTCGGGAAGGTGAACGCGCAGCGCGCCTTGAATGTCCGAAGAAGCCAGCGCACGAGCGAACAGGAAGTCCTCGATCCGCGTACGCTCGATCAGGCCGAGCGCGTCCCCCACGCGCTGGGAGTCGGCCGTATCGGCCGCAAGCAACAACAGCTCGCCCTCGGTGGCGCTGACGCTCCAGCCGCGCTCCGAGCGCGTGAGCTTGACGGTGCGCGCACCGCTCACGAGCTCCAGCATCGTCACAGAGTCGCGGGCCGCACGGGCGAACTCGCGCTTGACGAGCCCCTCGACGGGCGGCGCGAGGTTCATCACGGCATCCGGCGGGACTCGGAAGACGTGCGGAGAGCCCTCGCGCGCGGCGTACCACAGCTCGCCCTGCGGCTCGGGCGCGAGAAGGATCGCTTGGCGCGAACCGTCGAGCTCGGTGAGCTCGACGCGGATGCGCGGCGGATCGAGCCCGTATTGCGCCAGCGGCCCCGGCGCGTCGATGAAGCCGAACGCGCGCAGCGCACAGGCCGACAGCAAGACACGCTCGAGGATCTCGCTGTCGAGCGAGGCCTCGAACGGCTCGGTCGCGCGCCAGCCACCGTCGTTGACCGCGGCAAAGGAAAGGTCCGTCGCCTCACCCTCGGGCGTGAACAGAATCGTCCCGCTGCGACGGAT
>JBIKYW010000142.1:0-7457 GCA_044355055.1 Planctomycetota bacterium
TCGTCATCTCGGCCTTCGTAGAAGTAGTAGCCCTGCGCGTCACGGCGAAAGATGTCCGCGGACGTGCACCACTCGCCTTGGAACGTCTCGCGCGACTTCTTCTTGTCCCCCCAGTAGCACAGCGCCGTCGAGCCGCCGCGCACGCGCAGGCGTCCCGGTTCGCCATCGGCAACTGCACGCCCTTCGGCATCGACGATCATGGCCTCGTAGCCCGGCACGATCCGCCCGAGCGATGCGGGCTTCACGTCTCCGGGATAGTTCGAGACGTAAATGTGGAACATCTCGGCCGAACCGATGCCGTCGAGGATCTCGACCCCGGTGCGTGCCTTCCATTCCTGATAAAGCTGCGGAGGAAGCGCCTCTCCGGCCGAAAGCGCGACGCGCAGGCTTGTCAAGTCCGCCGCGGCGATGCGCTCCGAACGCAGGAGATTGTTGAACATCGTGGGCACGCCAGTGAGGAACGTCGGGCGATGCGCCTCAATCTGATCGAGCAGCTCGTCCGCCGTCGCGCGGCCCGGAAAGAGAACCACGGACGCTCCGACTCGAAACGGAAACATGAGGTTCGTGCCGGTCGCGTAGCCGAAGAACAGCTTGGGCACGCTGAGGCACACGTCGCTCTCGCGGTACCCCGCGACGCGCAGCGCGTAGGTCTCCGTGCTGTAGGCGAAGTCGGAGTGGACGTGCACACAGGCCTTGGGATGTCCCGTCGAGCCCGAGGTGAAGAGCCAGCCCGCAAGGTCGTCGGGGCCGGTGGGCTCGAGCGCGGCGAGCGGACTCTCGGGATCCTCCGCTGCGAGCGCGCCTTCATAGGGCGTGAAATCTCCGTCGTCGCTGCCGACGGCGAACACCGCGGGGCGCAGGCGCGCGGTGCGAAGCGCCTCGGCGAGCTCAGGCAGCACCTCGCAGTGCGTGACGACGACGCGCGCCTTGGTGTAGTCCAAGTAGTACTCGTACTGTTCGCGCTTCATCAGCGGGTTCACCATCGCGAACACGCCGCCCGCGCGCAGTGTGGCGAACCACGCTTCGGCGAACTCGAAGCCGTCGGGGAGAACGATCAGCACGCGCTCCTCCGGTCGTAACCCGGCGCGACGGAACGCCGCGGCGAGCTGCTTCACGCGACGCGAGAGCTCGGCGTACGTGCGCTGCGCATCACCGACGAGCAGCGCGGCCTTGTCTCCGCGACCTTCGCGCACGTTGTGGTCGAGAAAGTAGTCGCACAGGTTGAACCGCGCGGGGAAGGGCTCGACGGCCTTGTACAGATCTTCGCGACCCATGGGAGGCCTCACTCGTCCAGATTCACCGCGGAAAGTGCCTCACGAAACTCGGTCGCGTTCACGTAGCGCTCGTCGCGGTCAGCGAGCAGTCCCTTCACGATCGCCGCCTCGAGCGCCGCTGGCACGACGCACTTCGGCGCACGCCGCTTCATCGACGGCTCGCTGCGATCGAGCTTGGCTTGAAAGACCTCGAGCAGCGTCTTGCCCGGCCACGGCAAGACGCCCGTGGCGCACTCGAAGAGCACGGTCGAGACGTTGTAGATGTCGGACTGCCGATCGGGCGACTCGCCGCCGAACTGCTCGATCGGCGCGTAGTAGGGCGTGCCGATCAGCGCGGTGTGCTCGCCCAAGTGCTTGGCGCTCCACATCCCCGTCGTGATCCCGCCATCGACCAGCGTGGCGTGCAGGCTCCCGTCGCGCTCGGTGACGAGGATGTTCTGCGGCTTGATGTCGCCGTGGACGAGCTTCTGCGCGTGGATCGCTTCGAGCGCGTCGGCGAGCTGCAGACCGAGGGCTTGGACCTCCGCCGCGCTCAGCGCTCCGCGCTGCCGCAACAGCTCCTTGAGCGAGGTCCCATCCGACGGGTCGACGACGAGCATCGTGCCGTGCCCCGGGAGCGCGACGACCTCTCGCACGCGCGCGAGATGCTCGGACTTCGCGCGCGTCCACGGCTTCCACGTCGCGCGAAACTCCTCGGCCTGCTTCGCGCCTTCGAAGAGCGCTCCGGAGAAAACGACCAGCGCGCAGCGCGTCTGTGCAGGTTCGGCGTGCTCGTCGTGCGCCTCGAAGGCTGCCGAAAGCCCGCTCTGGCGCAGCGGCTTGGTGATGCGGAAGCGGTCGAGGACGCTTCGTCCGGGCTGCAGATCGAAGATCGAAAAAGTCGCGTGGGACATGGCGAGCGCTCGGGCTAGGGGTCGCGTCGGATCATAGCGACGGTGCTAGCCGAGCGCGTCCTCGGCGAACGCGAGCACGCGTGTTGCTTCCGCATCGAGTTCCGCGGTGCGAACACGCTCGAGCTGCACGTCCTTCGCGCCGAGCGCACACTGACGCTGAAACCACTCCACGTGCTCGCGCGGCGTGCGAGGATCGGCCTCGTCAATCAGCGCGAGCAGAGGGACGTCGAGATTGAGGACCAGCTCGATGGGCTGCATGGGGCGCGCTGCTGACAACTCGGGATAGACCAGCACGGGCGCGATGCACACCACCGCGCGCACGCGACGGCTCGTGCATCCGACCTGCAGCGCGAGAGTTCCGCCGAGGCCGAGGCCGATCACCCCGAGCCGTCGATCGTCGACGCCGGCACGCGAGCCGAGCTCGCGCAGTGCGGCCTCGATCCGCGCGAGCGAGGCTCGGTCGGAACTCGGATCGAGCTCGACCTCGGCTCCGACGAAGCCCGCCTCGAGCAATGCGCGCTCCGCGTTCGGCCAGCGAGAGCCTTGGCTCTCGCGGATCCACAGCCACGCCGCCGAGCCCATGGCCTTAGTAGTGCTTGGCCACCGTGGCCTGCTTCCAACTGCCGCTCGCGCGCAGCTCGCGCAGTGCCTCGACGAAGGCCTGAAGCTCGCTCCAGCTCGTGTAGAAGTGCGGACTGACGCGCAGACCGGCCTCGGGGCGATGGTCGACGAGAATGCCGCGGCTGTCGAGCGCTGCGACGAACGACGGGCCGTGCTCGTCGGGACGCAGGCGCACCGTGAGCGATCCACCGCGCTGCTCGGGATTCGCCGGACTGCCCGACTCGAAGCCTTCGGACTCCAGCGCGCGCCGCAGCGTCTCGGTCAGCGTCACCGAGTGGTTTCGGATCGCGTGAACGCCGACTTCAAGCACCGTCTCGTAGCCCGCGCTTGCCTGAAGCAAGCTCGGAACCGCGGGCGAGCCATTTAAGAAGCGGCGGATGCCCGTGGCATAGCGCTGCTCGCCGAGCTCGAAGGCGAACGGCGCCGCGTGTCCGGCCCAGCCCGTGATCAGCGGCTGCAGCCGATCCTGCAGCTCGGGCCGCACGTACAGGTAGCACGCCCCCGGTCCGCCGCAGAGCCACTTCACCGAGCCGCCGGTCACCATGTCGACGTCGAGCTCGCGCACATCGACGGGCAGGGTTCCGAGAGACTGGTAGGTATCGAGCAACACGAGCGCGCCGACCGAGCGCGCCTTCGCGCACACCGCCTTCGCATCCTGCACGCGCGAGGTGCGGAATAGCACGTGGCTGATCGGCACGATCAACGTCTCTTCATCGATCGCGGCGAGCAGGCGCTCGGTCGGAATCACTCCGCCGGGGTCGCTCGGCACCATGTGGATGCGCGCGCCGTAGCGCTTCCAGCCTTCCCACGCATACATGTTCGTCGGGAAGTTCTGGTCGGTGTACACGACCTTGTTGCGCTTCTTCGAGAAGTCGAGCGCGCTGGCGATGATCCCTTCGATCTGCGACACGTTCGTGTGCATCGCGACCGAGTTTTCCGGCGCATTCAGGATCTTTCCGAGAGTGTTGCCCACCGAGATCGGGGCGTCCCACCAGCCCTCGCCCCACGAGCGCACGCCGCGCGTCGCCCACTGCTCGGTGTAGGCCATGAGCTTCTCGCGCGCAGCGAGCGGCATCGCGCCGAGCGAGTGCGTCACGAGGTACGTCGTCTTCTCGAGGATCGGGAAGCGCGAACGCCAGCGTGCGGCGAACGCATCGCACTCGCGCAGGCGCTCGCGGAGCTCCGGAGTCGTGGTGGTCGTCATGGGTCAGGACTTTCGCGGTGCGGGGAGCTCGAGCCCGAGCGCGGCCCCGTCGGGGAGCGCGAGCTGGCAGCGGTCGAGGAAGGGCGCGAGCGCGTCGAGGTACTCGCGCACGATGCGTGCGACAGACTTGGCTCGCAGCCCGAGCTGCAGCGCGCGCACGTCGCCGAGACTGTCGGGACGGCCGAGCGAGAGCAGCGTGATCACGAGCCAGCGGTTGACGAGCTGCTGCGCGTGAGGGCGGTTCGAGGCATCCGCGCAGAACTCGAGGAACGCTGGGTCTTCGGGCTCCGCGAGCGCGCGCAGCTCCGCGAGGCGCGTGCGCGCGATCTTCGCGAACTCTTCGCAGGTCGAGTCGCTGTAGGACGACAGCGCGTGCCACGAGACGCGTTCGCAGAGGAACAGGCACACCGCGAGCTCCATGCGCGTCGTCGGATACGGCACCCGCTCCATCTTGTTGCGCACGGCGGACACCACGTCGCCCATCCCGAGCAGCGCGTACAGCCGCTCGACCTCGGCAAACTGCTCCAGCGAGAGCTCGAGCGCGCGGGCGACGCGCAGCTTGTCCTGCACCTCGGGCAGGAAGCGCAGCCCGTGACCGCGGATGTTGGAGAGCATCAGCTGGCGGTAGGCCTGACTCTCGAGGATCTTGCGCAGCAGGCCGCGCGTTTCTTCGTCGTAGGTGCGCATGGGAGGCCTCCGGCGAGGGGCCGAGGGCCGCGGATTCTACGCGCCCGGCGCGATCCCGGTCAGCTTGTCCTCCGGGATCACCAACCGCTCGACGACCTCGCCCCGCACGACGTGACGCTCGATGATCTCGTCCACATCGGCCACGGTCACGCGCCCGTACCAAACGTTGTCGGGGTACACGACCACGACCGTGCCGAAGGCGCATTGATCGAGGCAGCCCGCCTTGTTGGGGCGCACGATGCGCTTGAAGCCGTGCTCGTGGAGCTTCTTCTTGAAGGCCTCGGCGACCTCCGCCGCGCCGCGCGCCTTGCAGCACCCGCGCTCGTCGCCACCCTCGCGCTCGTTCGTGCAGATGAAAATGTGACGTTGGAACTTCGCCATGGCTCACTTCGCCTTGTTCCGCGCCAGCAGGGCGCGCGAGAGGATCAGCTTCTGAACTTCGCTCGTGCCTTCGTAGATGCGCAGAGCGCGAACGTCGCGCCACAGTTGCTCGACGACGTTGCCGCGCACGACGCCCTGACCTCCGAAGTGCTGCACCGCTCGATCGCACACGTACGACGCGTTCTCCGTCGCGAACAGCTTCGCGCGCGCGACCTCTTCCACGGCACGCTCGCCGCGATCGACACACTCTGCGGCTTCGGCCACGAGCAGCTCCGCGGCACGCAGGCGCGTATCCATCTCGGCGAGATCGAAGGCGAGTCCCTGATTGAAGGCGAGCGGCTTTCCAAACTGCTCTCGGGTCGCCAAGCGCTGCAGCGACTCATCGAGCGCCCTTCGCGCAAAGCCATTCGCGGCGGCCGCGACCGAAGTGCGGAAGCGACCGAGAGTCGCGAGCGCGACGTCGAGCCCCTGCCCCACCTCGCCGAGCACGTGCTCGTCGCCGACCTCGACGCGCTCGAGGAACACGTCGCCGATCGGGTGCGGCGAGGTGACCTCGAAGCGGCGCGCGCGGAGACCCGGGGCGTCGCCGCGCAGCCAGAACATCGTCAGGCTGCCCTTGCCGCCGTCGCCGGGCTCGCCGCTCGTGCGCGCGAGCAAGGTGTACAGCCCCGCGATGCCCGCGTTGGAAATGAAGGTTTTTTGGCCCGAAATGCGCCACGTCGCGCCCACGCGCTCGGCGCGCGTCGAGACCATGCCAAGGTCGGAACCCGCCTGGGGCTCCGTGAGACCGAAGGCCGCGACGAGCTCGCCGCGCGCGACGCGCGGCAAGAGCTCGCGGCATGCCTCGGGCTTGCCCGCACGCGCGAGGCTGTAGCTGCCGAGCCCCTGCATCACGAGCATCACGTCGAGCATCGCGCTGTGGTAGGCGAGCGGTTCGCGCAGCGCGCACATCGCGCGACACGAGACGTCGTCGGATGCCGCGAGCTCGTCCGCTTCCGCGCCGCTCCAGCGCGCGGGCACGGTCCACTTCGTGAGTCCTGCCTCGGCAACGAGCGCGAGAGCGCGCTGCGCGGCGGCGGTCTCATCAAGACCGGTGAGCAGCGGCTCGCCCTCGCGTCCGACGTGCTTCGCCGCCTCGCGAAGATGGGCGAGCAGGAGCGCGCTCATGGCGTCACCTTCACGTTGGCGAAGTCCGGCGCGCGCTTCTCGGTCGACGCGCGGTAGCCCTCGCGATAGTCGGGGTGCTTCATGCACTCCGCCTGAATCCACCCCTCGGCGGCCATCGCTTCGCCGAGCGTCATCGAAGCCTCCGCGTTGAGCATGCGTTTGGTGACGGCCATGCCCATGGTCGGCCCCGCCGCGAGCTTTCGTGCCCATTCCAGAGCGCGCGATTCGAGTTCCTCGGGCTTGCAAACTTCGTTGTAGAGACCGATCTCGTAGGCGCGCTGTGCGCTGACGAAGTCGCCTAGCATCAGGAGCTCGCTCGCGCGGCCGAGCCCGACGATGCGCGGCAGGAGCCACGCCGCTCCCATGTCCGCGCCGGACAGACCGACCTTGGTGAAGAGGTACGCGATCTTCGCCGTGTCCGCCGCGACGCGCACGTCGGCCGCGGCAGCCATCACCGCTCCCGCGCCGCAGGTCGTGCCGTTCAGGGCCGCGACGATCGGCTTCTCACAGCGCCGCATGTTCTCGATCAGGTCGCAGGTCATGCGCGTGAAGGCGAACAAATCCGCCTCGGGCACATCGAACAGACGTCCGATGATGTCCTTGACGTCGCCGCCCGAGCAGAACGCGCGCCCCGTGCCCGTCAGCACGATCGCACGCACGCTCGCGCGGCCGTGCAGCGTCGCGAAGGCGTCGCGCAGCTCGGCGTAGCTCTCGAACGTCAGCGCGTTGAGCCGCTCCGGCCGATCGAGCCGTATCGTGGCGACGCCCTCTTGCTCGCTGTAGCGAAAGTGCTTGGGTTGCATGGAGCGTCAGCGCGACTTGCGCTTTCCCTTGGGCTTGGACTTGGAAGAGCCTCGCGCAGTTCCACCGCGCGCCGGCTTCGGCGCGACGAGCTTGGGATCGAGCGCGGCGTCGAACACGCCATCGGCGAGGTCCGCTTCGTCGAACTTGCGCCGCAGCTGCGCATCCGTGAAGAGGCCCCGCTCGAGCGCGAGCTCGGCGAGCGCACGCACGACGAGCGCGACGCGCGCGAGGTCGCGCTCGAGTTCCGCGACGCGGCGGGCGGTCTGCGTTCGACGGTGGGCGCTCACCAGGGCGAGGGCACGAGTGCGCTGCTCGAGCTGCGCGACGGCCGCGAGCGGACCGCGCAGGGCGAGTTCGAGGCGTGAGGGCGATTCCATGCGAGGCTCCGTGGGGAAGGTCGGGCGGGACGCTGGGGTTCAGGGCAAA
>JBIKYW010000143.1:0-7452 GCA_044355055.1 Planctomycetota bacterium
CGCGCGACGTGTCGCTGGCGAAGAAAGGAGATTCCGCGCCGATGGAACTCTCCTTCTCGGAGCTCGGTCACCTCGCCGCGCGCGATCCCACGAACCTCGAGTATCAGACGCTGTTCCAGTACCACCTGACCTTTCCGCTCGGGAACCTCGTGCTCGTGCTGCTCACCACGCCGTTTCTGCTCGGTCGCGAGCGCGGCAAGGCGACCGAAGGCATGGTCGCCGCGGCGCTCGCGTGCGTGGTCTACTTCGCCGCCGACTTCGTCTGTCGTTCGCTGGGCATGGAAGGCACCCTCTCGCCTTTGTGGTCGAGCTGGCTGCCGATCCTGTGCTTCGGCAGCCTCGGGGTCGCGCTCAGCGAGAGCGCTCGATCATAAGTGTAACTCTCGCAAAGACTTATGAACGATTCGGTAGTCGGTTCGGGGTTCGTGGCCACGGGAAGGAATGGCGGCCTCGCGCGTCGATAACCATGCTCCGGCTCCACAGGAATCCTCGGATGAATCGCCCCGCACACCGCGTCCTCGCCTCCGGGTTCGCCCCGGCCCTCGCCCTCGCCCTTCTCGGCGCCTGCGCCAGCACCGACCCGTACGCACCGCGCTCCGAGGTCGATCGACTGGTTCGCAAGGGAGAGTACGTGCGCGCCGTCGAGCTCGCGCGCGAGCGCGTCGACGCGAAGCCCGGCGATCCTGCGCTGCGCGAACAGTGGCGCCTCGCGAGCATCGCGCTGCTCCTCGACCAAGGACGCCAGCTCTCCTTCGCCGACCGTGACGACGAGGCGTTGGCGAAGTTCCTCGCGGCATGCGAGCTCGGCCCCGAGGTTCGGCAGGCCATCGAATGGCGCGAGTCGCAGCTCGACAAGCTCGCCGACCTGTGGGTCACTCAGGCGATCGAGTGGCACAACAAGGACGAGCTCTCGAAGGCCTCGGAGTGCTACGAGAAGGCGCTGACGTACCGGCCCGACGACTCCCGGGCGAAGAATGGTCTCGGCCGCGTGCTCGTGCAGCTGAACTATCGCCGCGGCATGGGCGAGAAGTACTACAAGGGCGGTCTCGAGGCGCTCGCGGACTACTGGCTGGATCAGGCCTCGCACCACTTCTCGGCGACGGGCAAGTACGACTCGGAGAACGAGCGCGCGACCCGACGTCGGGCTCAAGCCGACACGCTGCGCGCGGACGATCGCGTCTTGCAGGCCGCAGATTTCGAAGAGCAGGGCCAGTTCGGTGCGGCTCGCAACGAGTACCGCTTCGCGACGCTCTTCGACCCCGAGCACAAGGCCGCGCTCGAAGGTCTCGAGCGCACCAAGAAGGAAGAGCAGGCTGCCGAGTTCCTGCGCGAGTGCGAGCGCAGCATCCTCCGTCGCAAGTTCGAGGATGCGGCTGCGTCGCTCGACAAGGGAGTCGCCATGACGGCTCGGCAGGGCGACGCCTTCGCTGCCGCGCGCGAGCGGCTGCACGAAGCGCGCCTGCAGGTGGACTACGAAGTCGCGCGCGCGCTCGAGGTCGATTACCAGTACGAAGCCGCGAGCGCGGCGTACGCCGCGATCGTGAGCGCTTCGCACCAAGGCTTCTTCAAGGACGCCATCGCGCGCCGCGACACGCTCGAAGACCTGATTCAAAAGGCCGCGAGCTTGTACGAACGCGCGCAGACGGAGGCTGACTCCGCGGCCAAGATGAAGCTGCTCGAGCAGGTGCAGCTCGTCTATCCCGAATACCGGGACACTCAGGCGCAGCTGCGGGCTCTGCGCGCGCCTTCTCCCGCAGCCCCGGCTGCAGCGGAGACCGGCGACACGCGCGACTGAGCGCCGCGCGGCGCTCTTGCGCTTCGTTCAAGTCGCGCTTCGGTCACGTCGCCGAGGCCGTGTTGCGACGCTTCAACGCGAAGAAGGTGAGCACGGCACCCGCGAGCGAGAGCTCGAGCCAAGGGTGGATGCTCGTCTGAGCGAAGTCTCCGCGCCACACCACGACGGACCAGTAGAAGTACGGCAGCCACGGCCCGATCAGCAGCGTCAGGCCGTTGCGCAGGCTGACGAAGGGAGCCGGCGGCGGCTCTTCCGGCGGCGGAATCCCTGCCGCTTCCTGGGCTCGATCGAGCTGGTCGAGCTCGCTGGCAGCACGGTCGACGAGACGCTGGTTTTCTTTGAGTGCGCGTAGCTCTTCTTGCAGCGCCCAGAGATTGAGCGCGACGGTTGCGAGCCCGACCAGCCAGTGCCACACGGGCGAGATGCCGAAACCGCGCGAGCTGTAGCCGAGCACGCCGGCGGCCACGATCGACGAGGCGCCGAGTCCCGCGAGCGGGTACGCGCGCTTGCGACCGAAAAACGCGTTGAGCTCGCCGAGGAACTCGTCGGAGAGGCGGCGCGCGCGGATCGCTTCGCGCAGCACGCGGCCGGTGACGAGCATGAACAGGATCACGAGCGTGTGGACGCCGACACCGAGCGTGGCCGTGAAGAGACCTGCCCAGAGGTGCTTCTTCGTCCCGTCGAATGCGACGCCGAGCAGGGTCGTCGCGAGGAGCGCGGGCGCGAGCAGCAGGGCGCCCGCGAGGAAGTAGTGCCACATCCGCATGAGGGCAAAGATTATGGACGGCGGACGCGCTCGAGCGCCATGCGCACGTCGTTCGGCTCGATGTCCCGCATGCAGACGGGGCCGAGGGCGTGCGAGCACGCGCGGCCGAAGCAGGGAGCGCACTCGGGCTCCGTTCGAGCGCGCACGGCGACGTGCGGCGAAGCCTTGTTCGAGGGCGCGGCCACGGGCCAAGGGCCTGTGCGCTCATGGCTGTGGGGGCCGCAGAGGACGGTGACGGGGAGGCCGCAGGCTGCCGCGAGGTGCGTCGGGCCCGTGTCGCCGCCCACGTAGCGGGCGCCGAGCTCGGCCGAAACGGCGAAGAAGGCCGCGAGCTCGCGCAAGCCGCGTTGGCCGACCCAGTGACGCAGGTAGGGCGAGTCGCACAGAAGCGCGGCAAGCTGCTCGCCTTCGCGGCGCTCCGAAGGCCCCGAGAGCACCACGCAGTGAGTCGAACGCTGCGCCGCGTCGCGCAGAAACTCCGCATAGCGCGCGAGCGGCCACGCACGGATGTCGGACTGCGGCGAGAGCTGAACGAGCAACGAGCCCGCGACGACTCCGAGCTCGTTGGCGCGCTGCGCTGCGCGTGCGAACTCGGCGGATGTGAGCGCCGCGTCGCGTCGCACGAAGCCTTCGGCACCGAAATGGCGGCACAGTGCGAGCGTGCGCTCGAAAGCGTGCTCTCTGCGCGAAGGTGCGGCGGCTTCGGTGAGCGAAAAACGGCCGAGGGGCTCGCGCCAATCCGAGCGTGCAAGGCCGACGCGTCGCGGGGCTCCGCTGCACGCGAGCGCGAAGCCACTTTTCAGATTGCCCTGTGCGTCGATCGCGAGGTCGGGGGCAAACTCCGCGAGCTCGGCTCGCAGCGCCATCCAGCTGCGCAGCCCGCCGCGCCGCTCGAAACGAATCACCCGCGCGAGCCCCGGAAGCCCCTCGAGCAACGAGGCGAACTCGGACTGCACGACCCATGCGAGTTCCGCGGCCGGAAAGCGCTCGCGGAGCGCGTGAAACAAGGGCAGCGCCAGTACGACGTCGCCCATGTGCGACAGGCGCACGAGGGCGATGCGGCGGGGGAGGTCGGAAGGCGGAGTCGACAAGGCGCGGCGGTTGCGGGCGGGCTTCGGGAGTGGGATGCTCGCGCGATGATACGTCCGAACGGGGGCGTGTCGCTCCGCGCCGTGCTCCGCCGCATCTCGACCAAGTTCTTGCTCGCCGTGCTCGCCGCGGTCGTGCTGCCGTTCGTCGGACTCGCGGTGTTCGTCGAGACGCAGATGGCGGGTCGTCTCTCGAAGGACGTCGTGCTCTATTCGTTGAAGAGCCTCGCCGCGGATCTCGCCGTGCGCGTCGATCGCGACATCGAGGAGTTCAACTCGAACACTGCACTGCTCGCGGCCGATCCGGGCAGCTATCTCGCGCTCGACGAAGCGCAGCGGGAACTCGCGGGTCTCCTCGAAGGCGAGCCGACGAGCGCTCGCCGCCTGATGCGCGATACGCAGGTTCAGCAGTTCCACAACTGGGTGCTGTCGAAGCGCGACTACGACCTCCTCTTGCTCGTTTCCGACGAGGGCCGCTTCGTCGCCTCGAACACCGTCGGTCGCTCGGGGCTCGGGCTCTCCGAAGAAGTGCTGGCAGCTCTGCAAGAGCACGACTATTCGAGCGAGGTGTGGTTCGAAGCGGCGCGCAACGGCCAATCGTTCCGCGTCGACCAGCATCGCTCGACGCTCCTGCCGCCGCGCCACGCGGATGCGGTCCACCCCGAGAACTTCCACATCGGCTTCTCGGCTCCGATCTACTGGCCGATCGACGAGACCGTTCCCGAGCGCTCGGGGCAGTTCCTCGGTGCGCTGTACGTGCTCGTGAACTGGAGCCGCATCCAAGACGAGGTCGAGAGCCCCGTCCTCAAGAGCTACTTCCAAGGGCTCGTCGGGCCCGACGAGTTTCCCTCCGCCTACGGTTGGATTTGGGCGGCGGATGCCGACACGATCCTCGCGCACCGCGACCCCTCGCTGTACGGGGAGAGCGTCTCGACGAGTCCACGGATCTCGCTGCCGCAGATGAGCGTCGCCGCGCGGGGTTCGGACTGGGGGCTCTATCCCGAGTACGAGTTCGCAGGGCGCCGCAAGAACGCGGCCTTCAAGCACACCCACGGCGTGGGCGAGGGCGGCTTCGGCTGGATCGTAGGCGTCGGCATCGACAACGACGACATCTTCGAGGGCGTGCGCGAGCTGCGCGCACAGCTCTTTCAGGTGACGGCGGTCGTGCTGCTCGTCAGCGTGCTCTGGACGATGCTCGTCGCGCGGCGCACGACAGCGCCGATCGTCGAGTTGCGCGAACAGGTGCTCCAAGTCGCGGGCGGAGACCTCGACGCGCGCAACTCGGTGCGCAGTCGTGACGAGCTCGGCGAGCTCGGCCGCGAGCTCAACCGCATGACCGACGAGATCCGCGACAGCCGCGAGAAGCTCGTGCGCGCGGAGAAAGACGCGGCTTGGCGCGAGATGGCGCGACAGGTCGCGCACGACATCAAGAACCCGCTCACGCCGATTCAGGTGTCGGCCGAGCTCTGCAAGCGCGCCCACGACGAGCGCAGCCCCGAGTTCGAGCGCATCTTCGAGCGAACGATCGAGATCACTCTGCGGCAGGTGGCTCACCTGCGCGAAGTCGCTGGCGATTTCCATGCGCTGACCGGAGTGCGCAAGAGTGCACTCATGCGCGTGGACTCCGGCGTGATGCTCGCCGAAGTGATCGAGCTCCACCGCGCGCTCGCGGCGGAGCGTGGAATCGAGCTCGACGTGCAGCTCGACCGTGCGCCTGTGACAGCGGATCCCGTTGCGCTACGGCGCGTCCTGCAAAACCTCGTGACCAATGCCTTCGAGGCGATGCCGCGCGGGGGACGGCTCGCTGCGCGATCGCGCGTCGACGGAGATACGGTCCGACTCGAGCTGCGCGACAGCGGAGAAGGCCTCTCGGCCGAGGCCCAAGCGAAGCTCTTCGAGCCCTACTTCACGACGCGCTCGAAGGGCACCGGACTTGGCCTCGCGATCGCCAAGCGCGTCATCGAAGACCTCGGCGGAGAAATCTCGCTCGCCAATGCGCAGCCCGGGCCCGGCGTCGTCGTGCGCGTGAGCTTGCCCTGTCGGAGCGAAGCGTGAAGCCTGCGGTTCTCGTCACGGGCGCGACGGGCTTCGTCGGCGCGGAGCTCGTGCGAGAGCTGTGCGCGCGTGGGCACGACGTGGACGTGCTCGCACGGCGCTCCTCGGATCGAAGCGTGCTGGCCGGTTCGTCCGTGCGCTGGCGCGACGGAGACCTCGATTCCCCAACGGCGCTCGATGCGGCCGTTCGCGCGCTCGTCGCGCGGAGCGGACCCACTTGGGTCGTGCACTCCGCCGCGGTGATCAGCTACGCGACACGCGATCGCGAGCTGCAGCGGCGCGTGAATGTCGACGGCACACGCCATGTCTTGGAGGCGTGCCGAGCGCACGGAGTGACGCGCGTGCTGCATGTGAGTTCGGTCGTCGCCGTCGGGCACGCGCGAGACGCGAGTGAGCTGCTCGACGAGGACGCGCCCTACAACAATGCCGCGCTGCGATGCGACTACGCGGACACCAAGCGCGCCGCCGAGGAACTAGCTCTGGAAGCTGCCCGCGAGCTCGACGTCGTCGTGGTGAACCCCGGCGCGATCTTCGGCACGTCGCCGCGCGCACCCAACACGATCAAGTTCCTGCACAAGCTCGCACACGGACCGCACATTCCCTTCACGCCGCCGGGCTCGCTGTCGGTGGTGGGGGTGCGCGACGTGGCGCTCGGCTGCATCCTGGCGCTCGAGCGCGGACGTCGCGCGCGGCGCTATCTGCTCTGCGAGTCGGCGTGGACCTCGCTCGAGTCCTTTCAGCTCGCGGCGCGCCTCCTCGGCGTGCGCGCGCCGCGCCGCTCGGCTCCTCGCTGGCTGTGGAGCGCGCTGGAGCGGGGGGCGCGTGCGGTCGACCTCGTGGCGCCGCCCACGCTCCTCACGCCGACGGCCGTCCGCATGCTCGGCGCTCACTTCCGTTTCGATTCCGCTCGCGCGCGTCGGGAACTCGGCTGGGAGCCGCGGCCCTTCGAGGAGGTCCTCCAGACCACCATCGCGGCGCTGCGCGCGCGGGGCGAGATTTAGCTCGCGCTCGAATTCGGGAAGGCGCGCCGCAGCGCTCGGCGGACGCGGTCCGGCAGCTTGCGGTCGAGCGCGTTGATGGTGCGTGCCATGCGCACGCTGGCTAGGCCGAAAAGCACGAATCCTGCGACATAGAACGGGATGCCGGTGACTACGGGCATCAGCCAGCCGATCACACCGAGCACGACGCACACGCCGCCGCCGACGAGGAACGCGGTCCGCTTCCACGCGGGATAGCCGTTGTCGCGCTCAGAAACGAGGTCGGGCAAGTCCATGCGGCCTCTTCGGACGCCCCGCGCGCTCGGACAAGCCCGCGCATGGTGCAATTCAGCGTAAATCGCCCCGTTGTGGACGGCGGATGCACGAGGGGCGGCCCTCGCGGGTCGTGCGAGTCGATACTCTGTTGGCGATGGACAGCGTCGGTTCGAGCAGACTTGGGAGCGGTCGTACGCGTTGGGTGGCGTGGGTGCTCGGCGCCTTCGCCTGCGGGCTGCTCGCTCTTTGGTGGAGCCTGCGGGCGGACGCGACGCCCGACGCGACCGCGGAGGCGGCGATCGCGGCGGCCGCCACGCCACGAGACGCCGTGGCGCCCGAGACGCCGAGCGAGCTGCTCGAATCCGAGCGCGTGGACACGCTCACGCCGCCCATCTCGGGCGATGGGTTCACGGTCGTGCCGCGCGTGCGACTCTCGGGTCCGGGGCGACTCGGCGGTCGCGTGCTCGACCGCGCGAGCGGCGAGCCGGTCGCGGG
>JBIKYW010000005.1:0-22979 GCA_044355055.1 Planctomycetota bacterium
GACGGCCCCAAGAGCGGCGCGACGACTCCGATGATGGCCCAGTACCTGCGGGCCAAGAAGGAGCAGCCGGACGCCCTGCTCTTCTTCCGGATGGGCGACTTCTACGAGCTCTTTGGCGACGACGCGGTGACCGCCAGCCGCGAGCTCGGCATCACGCTCACCTCGCGCGACAAGGGCACCCACGCGCTCCCGATGGCGGGCGTGCCGATCAAGGCCCACGAGGCGTACCTGATGCGCCTCGTCCGCAAGGGCTTCAAGGTCGCCATCTGCGAGCAAATGGAGGACCCCCGCACCGCGAAGGGCATCGTCGACCGCGCCATCGTGCGCGTCGTCACCGCGGGCACAATCACCGAGGAAGAGGCGCTCGACGCGCGCGCCAACAACTTCCTTGCCGCGCTGCACGTCCACGGAAACAAGGCCGGGCTGGCGTGGGTCGACGTATCGACGGGGCGCTTCCTCGTGAGCGAAGTGCCCGCACGCGACGTCGAAGGCGAGCTCGCGCGCATCGGACCTGCCGAGGTGCTGTGCGCCGTGACGTTGGGCGAGCGCGCTCCGGCCATCGACGAGGCGCTCGGCCGCATGCAGGGGCTGTGCCGGAGCGAGCGCGAAGAGTGGCGCTTCGAGCGCGCAACCGCGCTGCGCGCCCTGTCGCGGCACTTCAAGGTGCAGACCGTCGAGGGCTTCGGCCTCGAAGAAGACTCGCTCGCCGTTCCGGCGGCGGGTGCGCTGATCGAATACCTCGAAGAGACGCAGCGCTCGGCCTGCGAGCACGTGCGGCGCATCGAGAAGGTCGAGACGTCGGACTTCCTCGTGCTCGATCGCGCGACGCGCTCGTGCCTCGAGCTCGTCGTCACGCAGCGCGAAGGTCGCACCGACGGCACGCTGCTCGAAGCGATCGACGCGACGCTCACGCCGATGGGCGGCCGCCTGCTGCGCGCGTGGCTGCTCGCGCCGCTGCGCCAGCCCGAAGCCATCCTCCACCGCCAGCGCGGAATCGCAGAGCTCGTCGATGGGCCGTTCCTGCGCGAAGACGTGCGCGAGCTCTTGCGCAGCGTGCTCGACATCGAGCGCCTCGTCGCCAAGGTCTCTACGGGCCGCGCCAACGCGCGCGACTTGGTCGGGCTCGCAAACTCGCTCGCGGTCGTGCCGCAGCTGCGCGCCAAGCTCGAGAGCGTCTACTCGAAGGTTCTCGGCGAGCTGCTCGCGCGCCTCGACCCGCTGCACGACGTCACCGAGCGCATCCAGCGCACCTTGGTCGACGCGCCGCCGCTCTCGCTGAAGGACGGCGGCATCGTGCGGCCCGGCTTCTCGGCGGAGCTCGACGAGCTCGTTCAGATCGCGGGCGACGGCAAGACGTGGATGGCGCGCTTCCAAGCCGACGAGATCGCGCGCACGGGCATGGCGGGCCTCAAGGTCGGCTTCAACTCGGTGTTCGGCTACTACCTCGAAGTGCCGCGCGGCCAAGTCGACCGCGTGCCAGAGAGCTACATCCGCAAGCAAACGGTCAAGAACGCCGAGCGCTACATCACGCCCGAGCTCAAGGAGTTCGAGGGCAAGGTGCTGAAGGCCGAGGAGCGCTCGCGCGACCTCGAGTACCAGATCTTCAGCGACTTGCGCGACGAGGTCGCGCGCCACGTCGGGCGCATCCTCGACACGGCCGACGCGCTGGCCTCGGTCGACGTGCTCGCGGCCCTCGCGCAGCGCGCCGTCGAGAACCGCTACGTCGCGCCGCAGCTCGACAACGGCGACCTGCTCTCGATCGAAGATGGACGCCACCCGGTGATCGAGCGCATGGGCGGCGGATCGAGCTTCGTGCCCAACGACAGCGTGCTCGACCGCGACGCGCGACGCGTGACGATCCTCACCGGCCCAAACATGGCCGGTAAGTCGACCTACATCCGCCAGACGGCGCTGATCGTGCTGCTCGCGCAGATCGGTTCGTTCGTCCCCGCGCGCAAGGCAAAGATCGGCGTCGTCGACCGCATCTTCACGCGCGTCGGCGCCGCGGACGACATCAGCCGCAACGCCTCGACGTTCATGGTGGAGATGGTCGAAGTCGCCAACATCCTGAACAACGCGAGCGCGCGCTCGCTGGTCGTGCTCGACGAGGTCGGGCGCGGCACGAGCACGTTCGACGGCCTCGCGCTGGCGTGGTCGATCGTCGAGCACATCCACGAGAAGGTCGGCTGCCGCACGCTGTTCGCGACGCACTACCACCAGCTCACGGAGCTCTCCAAGCGCCTCTCCGGCGTGTGCAACAAGAGCGTCGCGGTGCGCGAGTACCAAGACGAGATCGTGTTCCTGCACAAGATCGTCGACGGTGGCACCGACCGCTCCTACGGCATCCATGTCGCGCGCCTCGCCGGAGTTCCGGCCGACCTGCTCGAGCGCGCCCGCTCGATCCTGCGCGACCTCGAAGCGGACAACGAGGACCTCGTCCCGCGCATCTCGTCCCACGCTACTGGCGCGAAGGCGTCGTCGGGCCAGCTCTCGCTCTTCGCCGCTCCGCCGTCGCGTGTCGAACAGGCGCTCGGGCGGCTCGACCCCGACCAGCTGACGCCGATTCAGGCGCTCAACGAGCTGCAGCGTCTGCGCGCCATGCTCGACGAGCGGTGAGGCGCATGGCGCGCCTCGTCTTCAGCTACCGCAACCCCGGTCGCTACGCCTTCAACGTGCTCGCGGGAACGCTCGAGCCGGAGCTCGCCCGCGGCGGCTTCACACTGGAGCTCGCTCGCACGCCGCGCGAGCTTTCCGACGCCCTCTCGCGCGCGCTGGATGCGGAAGAGCCCGCACTCGTCGCGTGGAGCTTCTACTCGCCGAGCTTCGTCGAGTGCGCCGACGAACAGCGCTGGCTCCGCGAGCAGTTCCCCAGCGGCTGGACCTCGCTCGCAGGCGGAGTCCACGCGACAGCCGAGCCGCAGGAAACGCTGGAAGCGGGCTTCGACTTCGTCGCCGTCGGTGAAGGCGAACACACGATCACAGTCATCGCGCACGCACTGCGCGCTGCGAACAACGATGCCGCGCTCCGCAGCGCGCTCGCTTCCCTGCGCGGCCTCGCGCACCTCGCCGATGGCCGCGTCGCGAGTCCCGGTCGCGGCGAGCCCGTCGCCGAGCTCGACACCTTCGCGCCGTTCGTCCCCGCGCGCCGCCTGTTCGGGCCGATCGAGATCACCCGCGGCTGCATCTACGCCTGCAAGTTCTGCCAGACGCCGTTTCTCGCCAAGGCGCGCTTTCGCCACCGCACGCCCGCAAACATCGCCCATTGGGCTGGCGAGATCGCGCGCGCTGGACTGCGCGATGTGCGCTTCGTCTCCCCCACCTCGCTCTCCTACGGCTCGCCCGATGAGAGCGTGAACCTCGCCGCGATCGAGGACCTGCTCGCTCGCGTCCGCGAGGCCATCGGCACGAACGGCCGGATGTTCTTCGGCACGTTTCCGAGCGAAGTTCGTCCCGAGCACGTGACGCCCGAGGCGCTCGCCCTGCTGCGCCGCTTCGTCGACAACGACAACCTCGTGATCGGCGGCCAGTCGGGCAGCGAGCGAATCCTGCGCTCGACGCACCGCGGTCACGACGTCGAGTCCATCGAGCGCGCCGTCCGCATCTGTGCAGAGAACGGCTGGAAGGCGAACGTCGACTTCCTGCTCGGCCTACCCGGCGAGGAACCCGAGGACGTCGCCGCCACGCTCGCCTTGGTCGAGCGCCTGACGACGCTCGGCGCGAAAGCGCACGCGCACACGTTCATGCCGCTCCCCGGCACCCCGTTCCGACGCGAGGCCGCCGGTACGGTCGCACCCGAGGCGCGCACGCGCATCGAGTCCTACGAGGGCTCCGGAGCCCTGTTCGGCCAATGGCGCCGCCAAGAGTCGATCGCACGCGAGCTCGCCGAGCGGCGCGCGCGCCGCGCGACTCGCTGACGAGGGCGCCGCAAAGCCGTCCGCACCCCGCGCGCGGAGCGCGGACGGCTGACAAGTGGCCCGTGACGCTACGGACACACCGTGTTGGCTCGACGCGGCGTCGCGCAGTCGGTGCCGCTCGCGTGGACGGGCGCGAGGGCATCACACCAGTGCAGGCCGTCGTCGTTCGAAAGGACGTCGACGAGAGCGCGATCGAGCGACAACGACTTGCCCGGCGTGTCCGGCCAGAAGATGCCGTCGTCGTAGCTCACCGCGTCCACGAGCACGCCGCTCGGATTGAAAAGCTGCACCGAATCCGCGCCGTTGCCCAGCGTGAAGCTCGAGTACTTGTAGTCGACAGCGATGCCGCCATTCGTCGTCGCGTTGGCGTTGATGCCGAGCACGAAGTACGAGCGCGACGGCACGACCACAGGCCCGTTTGTCGACGCGATCACGTGATTGTTGCTGCCGCCGTCGGTGAGCAGCCAGCCCGTGATGTCGACCGGCTGCGAGGTGACGTTGCGCACCTCGAACCACTCGCCCGCGGAGTCCGACACCGCCGTGGGGTCCTTCATGATCTCCGTGATGACCAGCGAGCTCGCGCTCGTGAGCGCCAGCGGCGGCGTGGGGAACGAGCTCGACTCAGGAATCGTGAGACCGAGGCGTGCGCGGCCGCCGCCCTTGCGCTGAAGCACGCACTTGGCGCGCACAGGCTTCACCGCACGCCAGTCGCGGCGCAGGACGCGTGCCGCCCCGTGCTCGTCGAGTCGCACCAGCTGTCGCGCGGAAGGACCGTGCGGCCCCTCGAACGACAGGAGTGCCCAGCCCAACGGCTCGCCGCCGCGGAGCTGGAGCGCGAAACCGCGTTGCGTGGGGCTCGCGCCGAGCTGCAGCTCGAACGCGGGCTCGACCGTGCCCGCGAGCTCGTGCGCGAGCGGCTCGAGCCGATCTTCCCACGCCGCGTCCGCCAGCGCGTCCGCGTCGAGCTCTACCCACGTCGACTGCGCGCGCGCCGCCGACACACCCAAGGTCATGAGGACCGCGCTCGCGGCCCATCCACCGATCTGCAAACCCATTCGCATGGCCATCCTCGTCTTCTTCTCCGGCGAGAGCCCTGCGCCGCGCGCCTCCGTGGCCCGCCGCGCCTCCCGCACGCCCCCTCGTCGCTCGGCGTGCGCGCGGGTCGCGGGAAAAACGTGGGAACTGAAAAGGAGGCCTCTCAGTGCCGGGGACGGTGGTTTTCGGGGTGCGAGAGCCTTCGGGCCCCCAATTCTTGAAACCCCTGCTAGCGTGGGCCGCGAGGGAGAGGATCTCGTAAGCCACTCCCTCCCAAGCCCCCGTCCCTCTTCCACGTAAGGATCGCCCTCATGCCCGCCCGCCTTGCATGCCTGCCCGTCGCGCTCGCGCTCGCGTCGCTCTCGAATGCGCAGGAATTCAACATCGACTTCCATACTGCCTCCGGGAGTCCCTCGGCGGCCTATGGCGCCGCCGCTGGCCAACCCGGCGTCTGGAACGCGATTCCTGCCGTCGTGACACTCGGCGCTGTGACTCCCACGCCGCTCGTCGATGTGAACGGCGCAGCGACCAGCGTCGGCCTGAGACTGCAAGCTGGCGGTGCCTTCACGCCGGCCTACAACGGCTTCAACAACTGGACTTGGAACAACCCCGCGACCACCGGTGACGATGAAGCGCTGATGGACGACATCGTCGATGTGGGAGGTGGCTACCCGACGGGCCCGCTCTCCCAAGTGCGGGTGCGCATCAACGGCCTGCCCAGCAAGCTCTACGACATCTACACCTACAGCTTCGCTCCCGACAACTACCTGCCCGGCAACGGCGGCTCGCCGTGGCTGACGAACGTTCAGGTGGTGGGCTCGCCCGACGGCATTCAGACCGTCGGCGCACTCGACTGGCCTGCGGCGGGTCACACGTACCTCGAGACCTACGCCAAGCACACCGTTCTGGTGACGGCAGGAACTCCGCTCGACATCTTCGTCACCGCTGGCGCCCCCAACCTCGGCTTCGGTTCGCTCAACGGCATTCAGATCGTCGAAGCCGTGCCGCCTCCCGTGAACTTCTGCACCTCGGGCACGAGCACCAGCGGATGCGTTCCGCTCCTGACTGCGAGCGTGAACCCGAACACGGCGCTCAGCAACAACTGCTTGCTGTCCGTCGCGAACCTCGAAGGCCAGAAGACCGGACTCATCTTCTACGGCATCGACAACTCCGGCTTCGTGCCCCAGACCTGGGGCACGAGCACGAGCTTCCTGTGCGTCAAGGCGCCCACCCAACGCACCGTCACGCAGCCCACGGGCGGTGTCGCCGGCCTCTGCGACGGCTCGATGCTGCTCGACTTTGGGGCCTTCCTGCTCGCGAACCCCGGCTCTTTGGGCCAGCCGTTCGCGACGGGCAACAAGGTGTATGCGCAGGCGTGGTACCGCGATCCGCCGGCCCCGAAGACCACCAACCTGTCCAACGGAGTCGAGCTCACCTTCGTTCCGTAGGCGAGCCGCCGAGCCCTGCGACCACGCAAGTGCGCCGCGAGCGAGCTCTGCCCGCTAGGGGTCCAGCTCGGGAGATGCCTCGGCGTCTCCCGAGCTTTTTCGTAGACGCTCGAAGACCGAAGCGGTGAACGGAACTCGGTCAGCGACCCTGTCGCTCAGCGGCGCGGAAGCTCGCTGCGTTCGCGCAGCCGCTCGCGGACTTGAAGCGAGATGAGGCCCTTGCGGGCGCTGCGCGGGGCGGGGAAGCGCTCGAAGGCGCGGAAGAGGCCGGTCGCGACGGCGGACCAGTCGCCCTCGGGTGTCGCGGGCCACGGGAGGACGGCGATCGGCGTGGGCGCGTTGCGGTCGGCGAGCAGCGCCGCGCGCAGCGGCTCGTCGCGCACGAAGAAGGCGTCGGCGAGGCGCACGATGCTGCGATTGAGCGGCGATGCGCCTGCGGTTCGCGACCAACCTTCGCGCGCGCCGTCGACGCCGCCTGCATCAAAGCCCGCGCGCAGCCCGCGCCAGCCGCCCTGCGCGAGCGCGGGCGCAGCGGCGTGGGCGAGTCGGCGCAGGCTCCACGAGTGCAGCGCGACGCTGCCGCCGAGGTCGCGCACGAGCGGCACCATGAACGCGTGCTCGGGCGCGTCGTCGATGCAGTAGAGCACGTTGTCGAAGTGGCGCGGGACCAGCGCGCTCGCGGACTGCGTCGGAGTGCCGAACCAGTCGCGGCCTTCGCGCCCGCGCTCGACGAACACCGTCACTTCGGCGTGGTCCCACAGCTCGCGCCCGAGCGCGCGCACCAGCGCCGCATGCTCGCCCGGCGCGTCCCAAGGGACCGTGACCAGCGCGAGCTTCACGCGCCCGCGGTCAGGATCTCGACGCCGTCCGGCCCGAGATAGAGCGAGTGCTCGGTCTGCGCGACCATCACGCCGTCGGCTTCCACGAGCGGCGGATAGCGCATGAGCGAGCCCTGCCGCGCCAGCTTGGCGAGCGTGTCCTCGACGACTTCGGGATCGCGGTGGCGGAAGTAGCGCCGCGCGATCGGCAGGCCACGCCACGACTCGATGTCGCGCAGCACGTCCTTGTCGAGGCCCTTTGCCTTCATCGGCGGGCGCACCATCATGAAGACCTCGGCCTTGCCGCGCTCGACGATGTAGCCCTTGCCCGTGCAGGCGAACGGCTCGATCGCGAACACCATGCCCTGCTTTAGGCGGCCACCGCCGGCCTCGGCTTGGTTGGGGATCTGCGGCGGCGTGTGGACCTTCCAGCGGCCGAGCCCGTGGCCCGTGAGGTTGCGCACGGGCTGGTAGCCCGCGGCGAGGATCGTGCGCTCGATCGCTGCGCCGACTTCCCCCACCGGAATCCCGTCAGCGACCGTCGCGATCGCCGCAGCGAGCGCGTCGGACGAGGCCTTGATCAGCTTCTGCCAGCGGCCGTCCTTGCTGAGGTCGACGGTGAGCGCGGTGTCCGCGACGTAGCCATCGACGTGCACGCCGATGTCGACCTTGACGCAGTCGCCCTCCTCGTAGCGCGTCGGGTCCTCCCAGCCGGTGCAGTAGTGCGCCGCGATCGAGTTGCGCGACGACTGCGCGGGGAAGCCGGGCTGGGCACCGCGCTGGCGGATGATGTCCTCCACCGACTCGAGGATGTGGCGGATCTCGACGCCCGGCTTGATGTTCTGCGAGGCCCACTGGCGGCACTCGGCGGCGATGCGGCCGGCCTTGCGGAAGCTGTCGAGGGCCACCTTGTCCTTGGGGTCGATCATGCGGCGAGTGAGGATACGGGGGGCGTCCTAGGGCGGCAATGCACGCCGACGCGGAGGTGGGAAGGACTTTCCGGGTGCGCTCAGGTCCGCGGGCGCGCGCAGCCGATCTCCGGCGACGTGCGAAGCCTCGGAATCGTCGAGACCGTCGCGCTCGGCGTGCTCGCGCTCGCCGTCGGCGCCTGCCGCGTGACCCGCGAAGACACACCGGCAGGGCTGGCGCACGCGCAGCCGGTGCAGCTCGACGCGGGCCGCTCGTGGGCGGTCGTGTGCGGCGGAAGCGAGCGCGGCAGCGTGCTCGAGCTCGTGGCCGAAGCGCTGCCCGGAGTGCCGCGAGGCCGTTGTTTCTCCGTGAGAAATACGCTTGGACAGGAGCTCGGCCGCATCGACGGGCTCGGACGCGCGTGGCGTCACGAGCTGTTCGAGAGCGAACCGGCGTGGGTCGCGAGTGGAACGATCGCCGAAGGTGCGCGCGCGATCCTGCGCTGCGAGAGCGAAGTCGAGCTCGTCGAACGCGTGCGCTGACGCATCGGAAGGGCCATTCCCGCATCCGGCGCTTCCGCGCGGCGGCCCACACGGAGGCTCAGGCTCCTCCCGCGAGCGGGCGACAAAACCTCTGTCGCAAACCCCACTCACGATCGCCGTCCCACATTCCGCTGCGCTCCTACGAACCATGATCAAGCTGGCTGCTGGTGAACAGATTGGCAACTACCAGGTGCGGGAGTTCCTCGCGCGCGGCGGCTTCGGCCTCGTGTATCTCGCGACCGACCCCAAGGGCGAGCTCGTGGCGCTCAAGCTCGGCGACATCGCCGGCGGTGGCCGCTACGTGACGCGCTTCATGGACGTGACGAGCGAACGTCGCCCCGAGGGCATCTCGCCCGACGAAACTCCGGCCGAGGCGATCTTCTTCCGCAAGGACGGCGCGCGCATCGACTTCCTCGACGCGCAGGAGATCGATGCGATGGTGAAGACCGAGGGCGAGCTGCTGCGCCGCTCGCGCCACCAGAACCTGATCGGCGTGCGCGAAGTGTTCCAGTACGAAGGCCGCAACGTGCTCGCGCTCGACTACGTGCGCGGCAAGACGCTGCGCGAGAAGATCCGCGCGCTCGAAGGCATCCGCCTCAACTGGTTCCTCACGATCGTGCGCGCGCTGCAGAAGATGGCCAAGGCCGGCGAGCTCGCGTACCACGGCGACCTCAAGCCCGAGAACATCCTCGTCAAGCCCTCCGGTGCGGTCGTGATGATCGACCCGGCGATGCGCGGCGACGAGCGCAACGTCATCACGACGACCCCGCACTACAACCCGCTGCTCCTGCGCGACCAAAAGGCCGACGTCATGGGCATCGGCGTGATGCTGTACGAAATCCTCACGGGCGTGCTGCCCTTCGACGAGGTCCCGTGGCAGTACGCAGGCCGCGAGCAGGGCGGCGAAGTCGAGCGCCTGTCGCTCTCGTACTTCCTCTCCTACCCCCCGCCGCGCGACCTCAACCCGAACACGCCCGAGCCCCTCGCCAAGATCATCTACCGCTCCCTGACGGTGATGGACTACGGCCTCGCCGAACTCGAAGCGGATCTGGTCGACTTTTTGCGGCGCGATTGACCCGCGCCGCGTTCAAGGTCGATTGCGGCGCGATTGACCCGCGCCGCGTTCAAGGTCGATTGCGGCGCGATTGACCCGCGCCGCGTTCCAGGTCGATTGCGGCGCGACTGACCCGCGCCGCGGTCCAAGTCGATTGCGGCGCGATGGACCCGCGCCGCGGTAGCTGAAAACAGAGAGCGCGTCCGGCCCGCGAGGCTGGACGCGCTCTGTGGTTTTCGAGCGGTCGGCCGCGCTCAGACCTTGGCGTGCTTGCGGCCCGCGGCAATGCGCTGCTCGGCCAATCGATCCGCGGCGACGTGCGTCGAGACCTTCTGCTCGCGCGCGATGGCGAAGACCTGCTTCAGGTTGTCGTAGATGCGCTCGATCTTGGCGACCGCGCGGGCCTCGTCGTAGCCGCCGGGAATCAACTCGAACGAGACGTTGATGATGCCACCGGCGTTGATGACGTAGTCGGGCGCGTACAGGATGCCCTCGTCGCGCAGGATGTCTCCGTGGCGCGGTTCGAGCAGTTGGTTGTTCGCCACGCCCGCGATGGCCTTGCACTTGAGCTTGGGCAGGGTGTGGTCATTGATCGTCGCGCCGCGCGCGCAGGGCGCGTAGACGTCGCAGGCGACATCGAGGTGCTTGGAGTCCGCCACGCCCTCGTAGCCGTGCTTGTTGCAGAGCTCCTGTACGCGCGCCTCGTTGATGTCGCAGATGATCACGTGCGCACCGGCGCCCTTGAGCAGCTCGGCCAGACGACCGCCGACGGCGCCAACGCCCTGAATGAGCACGCGCTTGCCTGCGAAGCTCGGACCGCCGAAGCGCTCTTCGAGCACCGCGCGCATGCCGTGGAAGGCCCCGTGGGCCGTGTAGGGACTCGGATTGCCGGAGCCGCCCTGCTCGCGCGAGAGGCCCGTGACCCACTTCGTGGCTTTGCGAACCATCAGCAGGTCGCCGATGCCGATGTTCATGTCCTCGGCGGTGATGTACTTGCCGCCGAGCGAGTCGACGAAGCGGCCCATCGCGGCGAAGAGAGCCTCGCTCTTGTGCTTGGGATCGCCGAGGACGACCGACTTGCCCCCGCCGAGGCCCGTGTCCGCCACCGCGGACTTATAGGTCATGCCCTTGGAGAGGCGCAGGACGTCGAACAGGGCCTCCTCCTCGTTCGCGTAGGGCAGCATGCGCATGCCGCCGAGCGAGGGCCCGAGGGTGGTGTCGTGCACGGCGATCAGGGCGTGCAGGCCGGAGGCGGCATCCTGGCAGCGGACGACCTTCTCATAGCCGTCGACTCGGATCTCGGAGATCTGCATAGGTACGGGGGCGAGCGGGGGAACGGGGGCGGTAGCGTGGAACTACCTATCGAGGGGCGAGGAGGATACGAAGCAGGCCCCCAAGGGGCCACCCCAACCGCCTCCACGGGGTCGCCAGAGCCATCGGCGAGCCTCGGAGACCCTCTCGCGCCCCGGCGGACAAAGGGTCCGGCTTCCGGAGACCGAAAACGGGTTTCCACCGCGCGACCCTTGCGGCCCGGCCTCACGGGCTGTTACTCCCCTGCCCACGCATGAAGCACTTGGTGATCGTCGAGTCGCCGACCAAGGCGAAGAAGATCAAGGACTACCTCGGCCGCGATTACGTGGTGGAGGCGAGCCTTGGTCATATCCGTGACCTGCCGGACAAGACCAGCGAGCTGCCTGAGAAGGTCCGCAAGGAGCCTTGGGCGCGGCTGGCGATCGACATCGCCAACGACTTCACGGCCTACTACGTGGTGCCCTCGGAGAAGAAGGCCCACGTCGCGAAGCTGCGCAAGCTGTGCGCCGAGGCCGACCACGTCTACCTCGCAACCGACGAAGACCGCGAGGGCGAGGCGATCGCTTGGCACCTGATGGAGGTGCTGAAGCCCAAGGTCCCCGTCTCGCGGATGGTGTTCAACGAGATCACGAAGGAAGCGATCCTCAAAGCGGTCGCGAATGCGCGCGAGGTCGACCTCAAGCTCGTCCGAGCACAAGAAGCGCGGCGCATCCTCGACCGCCTCTACGGCTACGAGGTCTCGCCCGTGCTGTGGCGGAAGATCTCGCAGGGACTCTCCGCGGGCCGCGTGCAGTCGGTCGCGACCAAGCTGCTCGTCGAGCGCGAGAAGGAGCGCATGGCGTTCGTCTCCGCGAGCTGGTGGGACGTCGACGTGAAGCTCGAGAAAGAAGGCAGCGCCTTCGAGGCAACGCTCCTGTCGATCGGGGGCCGCAAGCTCGCGCGCGGCGCGGATTTCACCGAGAAAGGCCAGTTGAAGCCGAAGGACGCGCTCGTTCTCGACGAGGCGGCGGCGCAGCGGCTCGCGGGCGAGCTCGCCAAGTCGAACTTCCAAGTCGAGGACGTCAAGCGCGAGTCGAAGACCAGCTCGCCGCGCGGACCGTTCACGACCTCCACCTTCCAACAGGATGCGGGCCGCAAGCTCGGCCTGCGCGCGCAGGAGGCGATGCGCATCGCCCAGCGCCTGTACGAAGGCGGTTTCATCACCTACATGCGTACGGACTCGACCGCGCTCTCCGGCGAGGCGATCCAAGCGGCGCGCACGCTGGTGTCCGAGCGCTACGGCGACGAAAACCTGCCGCCGAAGCCGCGCTTCTACGGCAATCAGAAGGCCAAGGGCGCGCAGGAGGCCCACGAGGCGATCCGCCCCGCGGGCTCGCGCTTCCGCATGCCCGAAGAGGTCGCACGCGAGGTCTCGGAGATCGAGGCGCGCGTGTACGACTTGATCTGGAAGCGCACCGTCGCGTGCCAGATGGTCGACGAGCGCTTCACGGTGGTCACGGCGACGCTCGCGGGCGACGTCGCGGGCCACGGCAAGGTGGTCGCACAGGCCAAGGGGCGCACGACGGAGTTCGCCGGCTATCGACGTGCCTACGTCGAGGGCTCGGATGACGTCGAGAAGGCCCTCGACGAGCGCGAGAGCGTGCTGCCGCCGCTCGACCACGGCGATCGCGCCAAGGTTCACGAAGCGAAGGCCTCGGGTCATCGTACGACGCCGCCCTCGCGCTTCACGGAAGCGCTGCTGGTCAAGCGGCTCGAAGAGCTCGGCATCGGCCGTCCGTCGACCTACGCGAGCATCATCGAGACGATCACGTACCGCGAGTACGCGACGGCGCGCGACAAGACGCTCGTGCCGACGTGGCTCGGCTTCGCGGTCGTGCACGCGCTCGAGCTGCTCGAGCCGATCATCGTCGACTACGCGTTCACCGCGAACATGGAAGAGGAGCTCGACCGCATCGCGGAAGGCGAGCTCGACTACCTCGCGTTCCTGAAGGACTTCTGGACCGGCCAAAAGCCGGGGCTCGGGCGCGTCCTCACCACGCGCATCGAAGGGATCGACCCGCGCGAAGTCGGAGCGCAGCGCCTCGGCGAGCTCGAAGGCGACACGGTGACGCTGCGCGTGGGGCGCTATGGCCCCTACATCCAGCACAGGGATCGCCGCGCGACGGTGCCGACGGGCCTTGCGCCCGACGAGCTCACGCTCGCACGCGCGATCGAGCTGGTCGAGACCTCCCAGAAGGCCGCCGCTCCGCTCGGCTTCTCCGCCGACGGCAAGCCCGTGTACGTGCGCAACGGACGCTTCGGATACTTCGTGCAGCTCGGCGATGATCCGCCCCCGAGCGAGGAAAAGCCGAAGAAGAAGCGCGCGACGAAGAAGAAGGGCGCCGAGGCACCGGCAGCCGCCGAGGAGCCGGCGGTCGAGAAGCCCAAGCGCGCATCCCTCTTCAAGGGCATGAAGCCCGAGTCGCTCACTCTCGACGAGGCGCTTGCGCTGCTCTCCTTGCCGCGCGAGCTCGGCCCCGACCCGCGCGACGGACGCAGGATCACCGCGCGCAACGGACGCTTTGGTCCGTACCTCGAGAAGGAGAAGGCGCCGGAGGCGGAAAAGCCCGAGTACCGGCGGTTGGGCAGCGAAGGCGAGTTGCTCACAGTCACGCTGACGCAGGCGAGCGAGCTCTTCGCGGCCGAGCGCCCCGCGCGCACCTTCGGACGGCGCAACGCGGCACCGAGCGAGCCGCTCGCGACGCTCGGACCCGATCCGGCGACGCAGCGTCAGGTGCTCGTGAAGCCCGGCAAGTACGGCCCCTACGTCACCGATGGCGAGACCAATGCCACGATCCCCAAGGGCGAGGATCCCAAGGCGATCTCGCTCGAGCGTGCCGCCGCGTTGCTCGCGCAGCGTCGCGCCGCCGGTCCGGTGAAGAAGAAGCGCAGCCGCCGCTCGTGAGCGCCTGAGGCGTCGACTTCGAGCGCGCCGTGCGGGTCCGCCAGCCCGCACGGCGCGCCTCACTTTTCGGCGGACTTCGCGGCGAGACGCGGCGCCGCGATTGCGCCCCGTCGCTGGCGCGGGTCGAATGGGTCCTGCGATGGTGTTCTCAAGCTTCGGAGCAGGCGCGGAGCGAGCGCTCCCCTGGGAGATCGAGAACGCCCCGGATGTGGCCTTCGCGACCCTGTGGGCCACAGGCTCCGATACGGCGCTCGACAGCGTGCTGCGGCTCGAGGCCGTGCGTCGGAAGCAGGGACGCTGGGAGCGCTTCGAGAGACTGTGCAAGCCCGCAACGCGCGGCGCGGACCCGCTCGCATCGGCCCGCATGGCCCGCGAGTACGAACTCTCGAGCGAAGAGCTTGCGACAGCGCCGCGTGCGGAGGACGCATGGCGTGAGCTCGCGCGGTTCCTCGCCGGAGCCGACGTCGTGGTCAGCTCTGCGGAGTCCTTCACGCCTTGGGCCCTGCACCTTGCCGCAGGCGAGCTCCCCTTCACGATCCTCGGCCTCGACGAGGTTGCGCGCCTGCTCGTGCCCGCGCGTGCACGCGCAGGACGAACGCGGGCACCGCACGAGAGCGCCGCAGTCGCGAGAGCGCTCGTCGAGCTCGTCGCACGCTTCGTCGAGCTCCCCCGCGACGCCCGTGCGCTCGCGGCAGCCGCGTGGACCGTCGCGCACGATCGACTTGCGAGCAGCGACACGGCGGCGGCTGGCCGACTGGCGCGTGCACTGCGGCTGGTCGACGCGCCACGTCGCTGGAGCGCAGCATCGGGCGAGCTATTCGCCACACTCGGCGACGGTGCGCTCACGGAGGACGCTCGCAGCGACCCGCAAGACGCCGAGGACTTCGTACGCGCGGATGTCGACCGCGTGCGCCCCCGCTGCGCGCAAGTCGCCGCGGAGTGGAAGCTCGAAGGCACGGTGCCGGTCTCGCTCGACGAGCCCACGCCGCTCGGCGACGCGGACCTCGGTCTCGTCGACGACGTCTTCACCCTCCACTTGCCGCACGCGTTTCGCACGAGCGACGAGTCGTCCACGTATCGCAAGGGTCAGCACGATGTCGCGGCTCAGGTCGCGCGCACACTCGGGCAACGCAAGCTGCTCTTGGTTCATGCGCCGACGGGTACGGGCAAGACGCTTGCTTACCTCGTGCCCTCGATGCTGTGGTCGATACGAAACAACCTTCGCGTGGCGATCTCGACCTACACACGCGCACTTCAGGAACAGGCGATCGACCACGAAGTGCCGCGCGCACTCGCGGCGCTCTCGCGGGCGGGCCTGACGACGCTGCCGCGCGTCGCCGTGCTCAAGGGACGTGCGAACTACTTGTGCTGGCGCGCGTTCAAGCTGCATGTCCCGAGCGATGGCGACGGCGGCGAAGCATGGCTCGCATGGACGAGCGTACTGCTCTTTGCATGGACGGACGACGACGGCGATCTCGACCGCTTTCCGATGCGGCCCGCGCTCGCGACCGATGCACAGAGCTCGTTCCAGCGTGAGCTCGACTCGCTGGTGCGCGCGGTGCGCTCGCAGACCGGCTGCTGCCGCGCAAAAGAGGATCGCGAGACGTGCGGAGCGGAGACGGCGCGTGTGCGCGCGGAGCGCTGCCATGTGTTGATCACGAATCATGCGTTTGCGCTGATTCGCCCCACCTACTTCAAGCACGTCGTGTTCGACGAGTGCGAGCACCTGCACGACCAAGCGGGCAATGCATGGAGCTGGAGCGTGACCCTGCGCGAAGTGCGCGAGTTCCTCGGGATGCTGCGCCAGCCCTCGCGACCCACTTCGCGCGCGCCGCTCGATCGCCTCGAAAAACTCGTGCTCGAAGGCGACCCCGCATGGCCCGCTCTGGAGAGCCTGCGCACCCAGTGGAGCGCGGCGAACGGCGCGCTCGATGCGCTCGAAGTCGCCGTGGAGACCTTCAAGGTTTGGCGCGAAGAGCAGCGGCGCAAGCGCGACAGCAAGGACGAGCACTCACTTTTGCGCGAATATGTCGAGGGAATCGAGCCTTCGGCGACTCCGGAGCTCGATCCGCGGGCACTGGCCGGCGCAAAAGCGCTCGTGCGCGCGCACGCGCAGCTCTCCGCGGCGGCGACCGAGCTCGACGCAGGCCTTGCGCAGGTCGCGTCGACGCTCGACACCGTACGTGCGCGCGGCATGGCGCGAGTGCGGCGACAGCTCGAGGTTGCGCGCGGGGACATGCTCGAGTGGCTGAGTGCGCTGCAAAACTGGATCCCGATGGCCGACAATCGGCCCGCGTTTGTCCGCGAGCGGTTCTATGACGTCGAGACGGATGCGCGAGGCGACGACGTGCTTGCTGCGCGCGTGCTGCTGCCGCAGGAGCTCTTGGGGCGCATGTTCTACCCCGCGCTCGAGAGCGGCGTCCTGATCTCCGCGACGACGTGGCTGCGCGACGGCTTCGAGGTTTCGCGGGCCTATCTCGGCCTCGATCGCGCCGCGGCGCCGCTGGAGGACGAGGAGCGCGAGCCGAGCATCGTCGAGACCTTCCGCGCGGAGGCTCCCTTCGACTATTCGCGGGTCGTGGTGTGCGTTCCCGACGACGCGCCGGATCCATCGCGCGCGAGGGATCAGTTTCAAGCCTACGTGCGACGCTTCGTCGCTTATCTCGGCGAACGGACGCGCGGGCGCATGCTCGTGCTCTTCACCAACGCCGACGAAGCGCGGCGCACCGGCGAGGAACTCTCGGCATTCTTCCGCCAGCGCGGGATTCCGCTGTGGTTCCAAGGCATGCCGGGCGTGCGCAAGGAGGAGCTCGGCGACCTCTTCCGCAGCCGCGTCGACTCGATTCTGTTTGGGGTCGACACCTTCTGGTACGGCGCGGACTTTCCCGGAGAGACGCTCGAATACCTCGTCATCGCGAAGCTGCCCTACGGCGTTCCCGACCGCTACCACCACGCGCAGTGCGCCGCGCTCGGGAGTTCCGAGCAGCGCCGTCGCATCTATCTGCCGCGCGCGCTGGCAAAGTTCCGCCAAGGCTTCGGGCGACTGATGCGCCGCGAAACCGACCGAGGCGCGGTGTTCGTCCTCGACTCGCGCCTGATCCACGGCGCCAACCGGCTCTTCCTCCGCGAACTGCCGATCGACGCCGACCTCGCACGCAGCGAAGACGACGTGTGGACCGCGGGTGCGGCACGCTTCGTGGCGGCTGGAACCGACAAGTGCATTCACGAGGCGCTAGCCCACATGGAGATGCTCGCCGACGTGCGGCGCCGCGGCCTCGACGTGCCGTTCTCGGGCGCGAGCGCCGGTCCGCGTCGCGTCATCGAGCCGCATCCGCGTATCAGTCCCGAGGAAGGCGACGTCGCGTTCTGACTGGCCGTCGCGGTTGCCTCGCGCCCGCGCTAAGTTCTGCGACGCGTGCGCGTCCTCTTCCTAGCTCAGCGTGTCCCCTTTCCGCCTAACCGCGGGGACAAGATCACGACGTGGCGACTGGTGGAGCGACTCCTGCGCTCGCATGAGGTTCGCATCGTCGCGTTTGCCCACGACGATGAGGACCGACAGGCCGCCGAGGAGCTCACGCGACGCGGCGCACCGACCGTTGCGATTCCGCTCGACCTGAAGCGCGCCAAGCGGGTCTCGCTGCCGCTTCTAATCACTTCGAAGCCCCTCACGCTCGGCGTCTACGGCTCGACTGCGCTGCAGCGTGCCGTCGACGAGCTCGCGCCGAGTTGCGACGTCGGCTACGCCTACTCGTCGTCGATGGGCGCATTCCTCGAACGGCACAGCCGCCTCCGCCGCGTGATGCACTTCGCGGAGCTCGACTCCGACAAGTGGCGCCAATACGCCGAACGTAGCCGCTGGCCCATGAGCTGGGTCTACGCGCGCGAGCACCGCACGCTGCGCGAGTTCGAGCGACGCATCGCGCGCGCATTCGACGAGAACGTTCTCTGCACTCCGCTCGAGCAGCGCGTGTTCGAGCGCGAGATTCCGAGCGCCCCGTCGATCGTGATGCGCAACGGAGTGGATCTAGCCTTCTATCGCCCACAACCGGAGCGTGCCGAAGCTGGACAGATGGTGTTCGTCGGCGTGATGGACTATCTGCCCAACGTCGACGGCTGCACATGGTTCGTGCGTGAGATCCTGCCTCGCGTGCGAGCGCGCGTGCCGCATGCCAAGCTCGCGATCGTGGGCTCGCGCCCGACGCCGCAGGTGCTCGCGCTCGCGGCCGAGCCCGGTGTCACGGTGACGGGCTTCGTCGAGGATCCGCGCGAGTGGCTCGCTCGGGCGAGCGTTTCCGTTGCGCCGCTGCGCATCGCGCGCGGCATTCAGAACAAGGTCTTGGAGGCGCTCGCGATGGGGTTGCCGGTCGTGGGCACGATTTCGGCAACGCAGGGGGTCGAAGGCGAAGCGGGGCGCGACTTCGTGCTCGCCGACACGGTCGAGGCGCAAGTCGAGGCGATCGTCGCGCTGCTGAACGACCCGAAGCGTGCGCGCGAGCTCGGTGCGCGCGGCCGTGCGTTCGTTGAAGCGCGCTACGACTGGGACGTCGCGCTCGCGCCGCTCGACGAGCTGATGGCACGCTTCAAGACTCTCTGAAGCGTCGCCGCGCGACCACGGAGTAGCCTAGGCTCGCGCCCGTGTCTTTCGAGAGACCCTCGCAGGCCCAGAAGAAGAGCTGCACGAGCGCGACGAGCGGCAAGACGAAAGGTCCTCGCCAGCGCGAAACCGCCACCGATCCGTCGTGATGGAGCTTGGAGGCCGCGAGCGAGCGCACGAGCCAGTGCGAGAGCGTCGCGCCCGTCGCGGATGCAAAGTTGCCGCGCGGCGTGATCTCCTCGACGTCGAAGCCGTGGCGCTGGACCAAGGCTTCGATGCCGCGCGGTGTGTAGCGATAGAAGTCGAAAGGCCACTGATGCAGCGGGGCGATCAGCGGGACCGTGAGCAACAAGCGACCACCGGGACGCACCACGCGCGCGATCTCGCGCACGCAGGAATCAGGGTCGGGAATGTGCTCCAGCATCTCGGCGGCGAGCACGGTGTCGAAACGAGCGCTCGCGAAGGGCAGCCGCTGCGCATCGCCCCACACGTCGACGACCGTGCGCAGCATCTCAGGCCGATTCCAAACATCCGGATTCAAGTTGTCGGCCACCGGCGGATACTCGAGCCCCCAGTAGCGCCGGATCTTCGGCTTGAAAAACTCGGCATAGGGCCGCTCGCCGCAGCCCACGTCCAGCATCTCGCCCGCCGCGTGCTGCGCGAGCCCCTCCATCGCGCGGCGCAGCCAACGACGCTCGAGCCAGTAAGGACTCAGCGGCGAGCGCTTGCGCAGCGCGTTGAGTCGCTGCGCAAGGCCGGGTCGGGCCGTGACCACGGCCTGCTCGGCGCGCTTGGGTTGCTGGCGAAGGTCCATCGCGATGGGGTGACGCTCTACAGTATCCTCCCCCAGCCCTCGGGGCCTCCATGGCGAACTCTTCGAATCATCAGATCCTCGCCGAGACCTTCGACCGCTGGGCGGCCGCGGGTCGCGGGGCGGAGATGGAGATCGAGCACGGCGATGTCGCACGGCAGGTGATCGCTGGGATGGGGATTCGCGCGGGCGATCAGATCCTCGATCTGGGGTGCGGCAACGGCTGGTCGACGCGCCTGCTCGCCAAGGCGGCCGCCGGCGCGCAAGCCACGGGCATCGACATCTCGCCCGCCATGATCGCGGAGGCGGAGCGCCTGCACAGCAACACGATCCGCGCGCGCTACGCCGTCGGGGCTTTCGAGCGACTGGAGCTGCCGGACGCTCGCTTTCAGCGCGTGTTCTCGCTGGAGGCGCTGTACTACTCGACGGACCTCGCGGCGGCACTCGCCGAAGTGCTGCGCGTCATGAAGCCCGGCGGCGCCTTGGACGTGGTGATCGAGTATTTCGCGGAGAACGAAGCAACGGCCTTCTGGCCAGAGCAGACTGGCGTGCCGATGCTTCGATACAGCGAGGAGCAGTGGCGTGCGGAGCTGGAGCGCGCGGGCTTCGTCGACATCGCCATGCGGCGAGTGATCGACTCGCGCGGCCTTGGCGAGCCTGAGCGCTTCCAGCCGAGCCTGTGCTATCCCAGTTGGCAGACTTGGAGCGACGTCCACAGCGCGGGCTTCCTGTGGCTGCACGCGACGAAGCCACGTTGAGAGGGCAAGCATGGCGCTCGATCGTCGAGAACTCCTGACCGCAAGTGCTGCGGCGATGGCTGTGGCGACGCTGCGCTCGTGCAAGTCCGCCGACGCATTTGTCCCGCGCAAGGTGCTGCTCATCGACATCGATGACGTGGGCTGGCCCTTCTTGGAGGAATGCCTCGCAAGTGGCGACGCACCCGAGCTCGCGAAACTGCGTGCCTCCGCGCGGGAATACCGGAGTTTTTGGGCTGCGCCGGTCTGCAGCGTATTCCGCGCCAAGGTGCTCACCGGCCTCGAGTCCTTCCGCACCGGCAACTCGGTCGGTGCCAACGTCCCGTCGAACAACATGGGTGCCTTTGCGGGTCCGAGCGGCAGGTGGATTACCCACGCGATGCCGGGGCGACGCACAAAGCGCGGCAAGTGGCATCTCTCGGCGGGCCCGAAGAGCTGGCCTGAGTTGGTCGTCGAGCGCACGGAAGAGCGCGACGGCTACGACGAGTACAGCGGGCCCAAGGGCAACTTGCAGAACTACCACGAGTGGACCTGCGCGCGCATCGTCCGCGGTGAGCCCGCGCAGGTGTTCGAGACGCGCGAGTTCGCTACCAACGTGACAGCGGCCGATGCGCTCGCGGATGTGGCACGCGGCGTCGAGTTCGTGCATGTGAGCTTCAACGCGCCGCACGCACCGCACAACCTGCCGCCACCGGCGAACGAGCCTCCGGGCGTGACGTATCCCGGCCGCAGCCGCTACAGCGACATCTTCCGCCACCTCGATTGGCGCTTGGGTCAGCTCGTGCGCTCGGCCATCGAGCAGGACTACATCGTGCTGCTCGCGTGCGACAACGGCACTTCCGGCGAAGGCAAAGGCTCGCTGGCAGAAGTCGGCGTGCACACGCCGCTCCTTGTCTGGGGTCGCGACGTCGAGCCGGGCGTGAGCCAACGACTCGTGAGCGCCGTCGATCTGTGGGCCACGGTGCGCTACCTGCGTGGCTGCGAGGACCGAGTGGGAACGCAGGATTCGATCCCGTTTTGCAGCGAGTTTCTGAGCGTCGAGTGCGCGACGTTCGCCGAGCGGCAGTTCCTCCGCGTGGACGCGTTCCCGAGCTACGGCATCGAACCCGCGACCGCGACGTGGCGACGCGCGATCCGCGACGAGCGCTGGAAGCTGGTCGAGCTGCCGGACGCGGAAGCCGGCGAGGATCGACGCGCGCTCTACGACCTTCGCGAGGACCCGCAGGAGCGCTCCAACCTTTTGCGCACGTCGCTCTCACCCGAGGCGGAGCAAGCCCTCGGACGACTCAGCGAGGCGCTGGAGCAGGGCGTGCACTCACTGCCCGGGAATCGCGCTCGATAGCGCGGCCTGCAGGCGCGCGAGTTGCGCCGCTTCCTCGGTCGTCATGTCGCCGTCGTTCAGGTTCGCGCCTTCGAGCACGAGGCCCTGCATGTCGTAGAGCGCGTCGGGCTGGCCGTCGCGTCGCACCAGCTTCCAACGCGTGTCGCGAATCATGGCTCCGTAGCTCTCGTACGGATCGAAGCCGTTCGGACTGAAGCGATTGACAACGACATACTCCCGCAGCGGCGCTCGCGTCGGATTCGCGAGATACGGCGCGAGCGAGACGCCGTCGATCGGTCGGCTGTCGCCGAGGCCGAGCGCCAGATCCGCCCCCATGAGCTCCACGACGGTCGGAAAGAGGTCCACGGCCTGCACGAGAGCGGAGCAGCGCGTGCCCGGAGCCGCGACATGCTTGCCCGCGACAATCAGCGGCACGCGCACGCCACCCTCGAAGACGGTGCCCTTCGAGTTTCCGGGTACGGACGGCGGCGTCATCACCTGTTGCGGCGTGCCGTTGTCGCCAAGGACAAGGATCGTCGTATGCGCCCGAATTTCCGGTGGAATCCCGTCCAACAGCCGCCCTAGCTCTCGGTCGAGCGCTTCGACCATCGCGCGGTAGTGAGCGTTGGCCGTATCCCCTGGAACTCCCGAGAGTTCCGCCGAGTGCAGGTTGGACGGCGGCGCGTGCAGTGGCGTGTGCGGCGCATTGAAGCCCAGATACATGAACCAAGGCTCGGGCATCGTGGTGATCTGCGCGAGTGCATCGTCGACCTGCTCACTCGTCGCATACACCGTGCTCGGATCGCGGACACCGTTGGTCACCTTCTCGTGACTGAAGTAGGTGTTGCCGAACATGAAGTTGCCCAGCGTGCCTTCGAACCAGTCGAAACCTTGGAGGTTCGGATGAGAAGCGCCTCCGATCGCCTCCGAACCTAGATGCCACTTGCCGATGGCCGCGCTCGTGACCCCCCCCGCAATCCCCGCGTCGAGGACCTCGGCCAGCGTGCGCTCGTCGAGCGCGAGCGCGTGTTCTGGCAACCACTGGTCGATCGGCTTGCCGATGCCATGGCGAAAGCCTAGGCGTCCCGTGAGAACCGCGGCGCGCGTCGGCGAGCAGCTCGGAGCGCTGTAGAAATACTCGAAGAGCATGCCCTCGGCGGCAAGAGCCGCGAGGTTCGGCGTCGGCGGCGGAGTCGGGTGTGCACCGTAGGGCGCGAACATGTCGATGCCGAAATCATCGAGCATGACGAGCAACACGTTGGTGGGCTGCGTGTCCGCCGGTGGCGTCGCGGTTCCTCCACCGCCCCCGCCACACGTGGCGGCAAGGCCTACCATGCCTGCGGCAAGCAAGCATCGAGGGATCGGTGTGTGAAGAAACTTCCAGTCCATGCAGACAGTCCGGCTGATGCCGAAAGTCTACCCCGCCCGTCGAGCCGCGCTCAGGGAACGAGCTCGCGCAGCTGCGTGGCGAGTCGTGCGTAGGCCGCGCGCTGTGCCGTATCGAGCGATCCAAGGGCAAGGTT
>JBIKYW010000144.1:0-7385 GCA_044355055.1 Planctomycetota bacterium
TGTTCAACCTCGTACTCGGACCCGGGAGCACGGTAGGAGAGGCTCTCGCGTCCCATCCCGACCTCGACATGGTGTCCTTCACCGGCTCGACGCGCGCGGGACGGCGCGTGGCGCAGCTCGCGGCCGGAAACTTCGCTCGCTGCGCGCTCGAGCTCGGCGGCAAGTCGCCGTGCGTGGTCCTCGACGACGCCGACTTCGCCCGAGCGGTGCCCGCCGGTGTCCAAGGGGCCTTCCAAAACTCGGGGCAGACGTGCAGCGCGCTCACCCGCATGCTCGTGCCACGGGCGCGACTGACCGAGGCCACGCAGCTCGCCGTGGCGGCCGCAGCGACCTACCGCGTCGGCGACCCGCGCGACCCCGCGACGCGCCTCGGACCGCTGGTCAGCGCCACCCAGCGCGAGCGCGTGCTCGGCTTCGTGCGGCGCGCGCTGGAAGCGGGGGTCGAGCTGGCCTGCGGAGGCGTCGAGCCGCCCGCGGGCCTCGCGCAGGGGTACTTCGTGCAGCCGACCGTGTTCACGGACGTCGATCCGCGCTGCGAGGTCGCGCGCGAGGAGGTCTTCGGGCCGGTTCTATGCCTGATCCCCCACGACGGGGACCAGCACGCGATCGAGCTCGCCAACGACTCCCCTTACGGACTCGGCGGGGCTGTCTGGTCGGGGGACCGCGCGCGCGCCGAGCACGTGGCGCGACGTCTGCGGACGGGGCAGGTCGACCTGAACGGAGGCAAGTGGAACGTGCTCGCGCCGTTCGGCGGTTTCAAGCGCTCGGGCCGCGGGAGAGAGCTCGGGCGAGCGGGCTTGGAGGAATACACCGAACTGCAGGCTCTGCAGCGGTAGACGTCCGAGCGTTGGCGGAAGGGGGGTGGAATCGGGGTCCGCGAGTTCCTACCCTTCGCAAGCCTCAGCGTCCCGCAAGGTCTACGCAGGGGCCTTTTTGGTACCTCCCAACACTCTCTGGATTCACGATCAATGAAGAAGAGCCTCATCGCCGCGTCGCTGGCCCTCGGCCTGTTCGGCGCGAGCTGCCTCGGCCCGAACAAGGCGTTCAACTCGGTCCACGACTGGAACATGAAGGTCTCGGACAACCGCTGGGTCAACGAAGCGGTCTTCCTGGGCATGAACATCATCCCGGTCTACGGCGTGTGCCTGTTCGCCGACTACATCGTCCTCAACTCGATCGAGTGGTGGACGGGCAGCAACCCGGTCAAGTGAGCTGACGCTCGCCGCAGCAACCCGCGAGGGAGGCTGCGACCCGCGGCGCGCCTCGTTGCTTTGGCAGCGGGGCGCGCCGCGCATGTTTCCGCCGCGCTGGCCGGTCCAAGGCTAGGATGCCCCCGTGCTGAAGAAGCTGCGCCTCGAGCCGGAGACCCAATTCTTGATCCTCGCGGCCGCCGTCGGCGCCGCGGGGGCGCTGCTGGACTCAGCCCTGCGCGCCCTGATCTCGCTCTCGCAGCAAGTCTTCGTGTCCGGAACCGAGGGCCTGTTCACTCCGCTCGGGCTGGGCTGGAAGCCGCTGCTCTTCGTGCTGGCGCCCGCGCTAGGTGGCCTCGCCGTGGGCCTCCTCGGGCACTTCAGCCGCTCCGACGTCGGCGGCTATTCCCTGCCCTCGTTCCTGGAGAAGGTGAACCTGCGCGTAGGCGAGCTCCAGCCCAAGCTGATCGTGCTGCGCGCGGTGGCGGCGGCGATCACGCTGGGCTCGGGCGGCTCGGCCGGGGTCGAGGGGCCGATCGCCTCGCTCGGCGGCGGCATCGCGGCATGGTTTGGGCGCGTGCGACAGCTCGCGGGCGAGCGGCTGCGCGTCATGGTGGCCTGCGGGGCGAGCGCAGCGGTCGCGGCGGCCTACGGCGCCCCCATCGCGGCCGTGTTCTTCACCCAAGAGATCGTGCTCGCGGGCAACTACGACCTGCAGAACTTCGTGCGGGTGGTGGTGGCCGCGGGCTCGGCGACGGTCGTGGCGCGCGCCATTCGAGGCGACGCGCCGCTCTTCGACGTGCAGCCCTTCGAGCTGATCGGTCCGGGCGAGCTCGCCGTCTACCTCGCGCTCGGCCTCGCCTGCGGTCTGATCGGCGCACTGTTCTCGCGCCTCTTCTTCGCGACGCGCCGCGGCTTCGCCAAGAGCTCGATCCCCGCGCTGGCGCGACCCGCCCTCGGCGGAGCGCTGGTCGGGACGCTCGCGCTGTTCTCGCCCGGCGTGCTCGGCACGGGGCACGAGGTGATCGAGGTCCTGCTCGGCCTCGAGAAGTCCGCCAGCGGAATGCTGCTCGCCGCGCTCGGCGCGCTCGTGCTCGCCAAGGCGCTCGCCACGAGCCTGACGATCGGCTCGGGAGGCGCGGGCGGCATCTTCGGTCCGTCGCTGGTGCTCGGCGCCGCGCTCGGCGCGCTCGTCGGCGGCACGGCGGATCGGCTGTGGCCCGAGAGCATCTCGATCTCCGGCCACTACGCGATGATCGGCATGGGCGCCCTGCTCGCTGCGACCGTGCGCGCTCCGCTGACGTCGATCTTCCTCGTGTTCGAGATGACGGGCTCCTCCTCGACGGCGGTGCTCCCCACGATCTTGGCGGTCGCGGCCGCGCTCTACGTCGCGCGCAAGTTCGAGCGCCACGGCATCGATGACGCCGAGCTCGCGTCGCGCGGAGTGCACCTGCGTGAGGGTCGCGACGTCACCGCGCTCGGGGGCGTGACCGCTCAAGCCGCCATGCACCCCGGCTTCGAGGGCGTTCCGGCTTCGGCGACCGCGCCGCAGCTCCAAGCCCTCGTCTCCCACTCGCGCGGCAACGCCTTCGTCGTGGTGGACGAGCGCGACCTGATGATCGGGATCCTCTCGCTGCAGGACCTGCGCCAGATCGACGAGAGCACGGCGGCGCAGCTCGGGGCGCTGACGATCGCCTCGGACCTCTGCGAGCGAAAGGTCGTCTCCATCTTCGAGGACGAGCCCCTCTCGCTCGCCCTCGCTCGGCTCGACCAACACGGCTTCCGCCAGCTTCCGGTCGTCTCCCGCGCGGAGCCGCGCCGCGTGGTCGGCATGCTCGAACGCCAGCACATCCTCGCGGCCTACCGCCGGACGCTCGCGCAGCGGGGCGAAGGCGGCGGAACGGACGAGCCGACGGGCGGGAGCGGCGCCGGAGTGTAGGGCGCCGGGCGGGGAACCGTGATTCGCGGCGCTCGAGCGGAGAACGCCGCCCCCCCACCGTCGCTACAATCCACGGCTCGCGGGGGCCGACCACACGCCCGCCAGTAGGGCTGGGAAGGAACCCGCGCGAAACCCCGAGGGCCGGGTGGCCCAGGAGTGCATGCCGTGGCGTCGATCCCTTCGTTCCTGTCCCCGACCGACACCTTCGTCCGCCGCCACATCGGGCCGAGCGACGCCGACGTGAGCGAGATGCTCGCCGCCGTGCGCGCGACGAGCCTCGAGCAACTGATGGAGGAGACCGTGCCGGCGGCGATCCGCATGCGCCGTCCGTTCGCGCTCGGCGGCGAACGCGGAGAGCACGAGCTGCTCGCGGAGCTCAAGCAAATCGCGAGCGGCAACCAGACGTTCCGCAGCTTCATCGGCCTCGGCTACTACGGCACGATCACCCCGCCGGTCGTGCTGCGCAACATCCTCGAAAACCCCGGCTGGTACACGCAGTACACGCCCTACCAAGCCGAGATCAGCCAAGGTCGCCTCGAGGCGCTGCTCAACTGGCAGACGATGGTGACCGACCTCACCGCCCTGCCGCTCTCCAACGCGTCGCTGCTCGACGAGGGCACCGCCGCGGCCGAGGCGATGGCGATGTGCCACTCGGCGACCAAGGGCAAGCGCTCGGCGTTCTTCGTGAGCGAGCGCTGCCTGCCGCAGACGATCGCCGTCGTGCAGACGCGCGCCGAGGCGCTCGGCTGGGACGTGATCGTCGGCGACCACACCACGTTCGACTTCGCAAAGCGCCCGGTGTTCGGCGCGCTCGTGCAGTACCCCACCGCCGATGGCGAGGTGCTCGACTACGCGCCCCTCGTGCAGAAGGCGCATGACCAAGGCGCACTCGTGGTCGTGGCAACGGACCTGCTCGCCCTGACCGTCCTGCGCGCACCCGGCGAGTTCGGCGCGGACATCGCGGTCGGCTCGGCGCAGCGCTTTGGCGTGCCGATGGGCTACGGCGGCCCCCACGCCGCGTTCCTCGCGACGAAGGACACCTTCAAGCGCGACATGCCCGGTCGCCTGATCGGCGTGAGCAAGGATTCGCGCGGCAAGCCCGCGCTGCGCATGGCGCTCCAGACGCGCGAGCAGCACATCCGCCGCGAAAAGGCCACGAGCAACATCTGCACCGCGCAGGTGCTCCTCGCCGTGATGGCGGGCATGTACGCCGTGTACCACGGACCGGACGGACTGCGCGCGATCGCCGAGCGCGTCCACTCGTGCACCGCACTGCTCGCCCGCGGCCTCGGCGCGCTCGGCTACAAGCTCGCCCATGCGCGTTACTTCGACACGCTGCGCGTTCAGCTCGGCGACAAGCGCGCCGAGACGATCGTCGCCACCGCGCGCGCGCGTCAGGTGAACTTGCGCTGGATCGACGAGCACTCCGTCGGCATCTCGCTCGACGAGACCGTCACGACCTCCGACCTCCGCACGCTGCTCGAGATCTTCGGCGGCGAGGCGGGAGCCAAGCTCGACCTCGGCGCCCTCGCCGCGGGCCTCGACACCTCGCACACGCTGCCGCGCACCTCGCAGTACCTGACGCACCCCGTGTTCCACCGCTACCACGCGGAGCACGAGATGCTGCGCTACATCCGCAAGCTCGAAGGGCGCGACCTCTCGCTCACGGCGGCGATGATCCCGCTCGGCTCGTGCACGATGAAGCTCAACGCCACGAGCGAGATGCTGCCCGTGACGTGGCCGGAGTTCGGCAACCTGCATCCGTTCGCGCCCGTCGGACAAGCGGCAGGCTACACGCGCCTCTTCGAGACGCTCGAACACGCCCTGCGCGAGGTCACCGGCTTCGACGCGATCTCGCTCCAGCCCAACGCGGGCTCGCAGGGCGAGTACGCGGGCCTGCTCGTGATCCGCGCGTGGCACCGCCACCGCGGCGAGCCGCACCGCACCGTGTGCCTCATCCCGACCAGCGCGCACGGCACGAACCCCGCGAGCGCGGTGATGGCAGGAATGCAGGTCGTCGTGGTGGCCTGCGACGAGCACGGCAACGTCGATGTCGCGGACCTGCGGGCCAAGGCCGCCGCTCACTCCGCGAACCTCGCGGCGCTGATGGTGACCTATCCGTCGACCCACGGCGTGTTCGAGGAATCGATCCGCGAGATCTGTGCGATCGTGCACGAGCACGGCGGGCAGGTCTACATGGACGGCGCGAACATGAATGCGCAGGTCGGTCTGTGCCGCCCCGGCGACTTCGGCGCGGACGTGTGCCACCTCAACCTGCACAAGACGTTCTGCATCCCGCACGGCGGCGGCGGACCGGGCATGGGCCCGATCGGCGTGCGCGCGCACCTCGCGCCGTTCCTTCCGACCCACCCGCTGGTGAAGACCGGCGGCGAGCGCGGCAGCGGTGCGGTCTCGGCCGCACCGTGGGGCAGCTCCAGCATCCTCGTGATCCCGTGGGTCTACATCCAACTGATGGGTGCCGCGGGTTTGCGCCGCGCCACCGAGGTTGCGATCCTGAACGCGAACTACATGGCCGAACGCCTGCGCGCGCACTACCCGGTGCTCTACACCGGCAAGAGCGGGCGCGTCGCGCACGAGTTCATCATCGATCTGCGCCCCTTCGAGAAGAGCGCAGGAGTCGTGGCCGAGGACGTCGCCAAGCGCCTGATGGACTACGGATTCCACTCGCCGACGATGTCGTTCCCCGTCGCGGGGACCCTGATGATCGAGCCGACGGAGTCGGAAGCGCGCGCCGAGCTCGACCGACTGTGCGACGCCCTGATCTCGATTCGCGAGGAGATTCGCGCCATCGAAGAAGGCCGCGCCGATCGCGTCGACAACGCACTCAAGGGTGCGCCGCACACCGCGGACGTGGTGATCTCCGATAGCTGGAATCGAGCCTATTCGCGCGAGCAGGCGGCGTTCCCCGCCCCGTGGACGCGCGAACGCAAGTTCTGGCCCTTCGTCGGCCGCGTCGACAACGGCTATGGCGACCGCAACCTCGTCTGCACGTGCCTCCCGATCGAAGCCTACGCCAACGAGGCCAGTGACTCGGGCGTGCTCGCGAGCACGGGAGCCTGAGAGCCACCATGCTGCGGAAGCTGCTCGCGCTGCTGCACCTGCAAGGCCACGGGGAGCTGCTCCCCGTGGGTTCGAAGGCGCCGGAGTTCAGCGTGCTCGACCACCACGGCGCGACCGTGCGCCTCGCAGACTTCGCGGGGCGCACCGTCGTCTTGTGGTTCTATCCCAAGGCCGACACGCCCGGCTGAACGCTGCAGGGCTGCGGGTTCCGTGATCGAGCCCGCGATTACGCCGAGCGCGGCATCGAGGTGCTCGGGATCTCTTTCGACGATCCCGCGCGCAATCGCGCCTTCGCAGAGAAACACGGCTTCCCGTTCCGGCTGCTGTCCGACTCGAAGCGCGACGTGGCGCTGGCCTACGGAGCTGCGCGCTCGCGCCGCGACCGCTTCCCCGCGCGCTACACGTACGTGATCGGACCCGACGGCCGGATCGTGTCCGCCATCGACACGAAGAGCCCGGGCGCGCAGGCGGCGGAGCTGCTCGCGCGACGCTGAGCGTGGCTCAGAAGCGCAACGTCGTGCCGAACTTCAACGCGACCTCCGTGGTGGTCGCTGCGAACGTCGGCCCTGCGCTCGACCAGCCTTGGTTGAGCACGAGGTAGGCCTGCGTGCCGGGCCAGAAGATCCACCACAGGCGACTGTTCCAGCCGACCTGCTCGCTGACGGTGTCCCACTGAACGTAGTTGGTCCACGAGACGTCGTTGTTCGCATACAGCGCGAAGCGCAGGCGCGCGACGTCCACCGTGAAGTCGCCCGCATCGAGCGCCGCGTCCGTGCGCTCCCACTCCGCAGAGGTCTGGAAGTTGCCGATCGGCCGCCACGCGAGCGCTGCGAACCACTCGTCGGCGTCGCCGTCCCAATATTGCCCGGTCGAGAACGAGCCTTCGATCGACAGCTCGCGACGATCCGAGGTCTCGGCCTCGAGTCGCACGCGATCGAAGCGATAGTCGCCCGTCGGGATCTCCAGTCCGTCTTGGATCTCGAACGGTGCGAGCAGGACCTCGCGCGTCGAGCTGCATTCGAGCCGCACCGAATCGTTGCTCTCGAAGTAGAGGCCGAAGGGCTGCACCTCGACCTCGAAGGTCTGCGTTTCGCCGTCGATCCCCGTGACCCAGTTGGCGTCCACCTGCGCCTCGTACTGGCGCACGACGTCGTGGAAAAGTCGCGGTCGCCACG